>NZ_JBNHEP010000189.1:0-3719 GCF_050015995.1 Dapis brunnea BLCC-M229
CTCCTGTCTCCTGTCTCCGTTTTTTATGCTACATTTTGTCGTGCGGAATGTAGGTTAAAAGATAGCGATCGCTTGCTTAATAGTTTGTCGCCCCAAAGTTCTTTTTTATGAAGAAAGAAGGAAGAGGGAAGAAGGAGTAAATGTTGAAAAAAGGGAAAAATAATCTTTCTCTACTCCCTACTCCTTGTTCTCTGATAGTAATACTTTTATATGAGGATTTTCTAATAATTTTGCTGCATCTGCTAATAGTTTGTCGCCCCAAAGTTCTTTTTTGAGACGCTCCAAGCTTCCCCAAGTTTTGTCTAATTTTAATGCTGCTTCAGCTATTGTTAAACTTTCAGGAATTTTGCCTTTGTTGTAGAGGGCAATTGCTAATCCCGATCGAGGTAGTACAAATTGGTTATTAATTTCAAGTGCTGCTTGCCAATGTTCTATTGCTTCATCTATTTTTCCTATTTCATATTTAACTGAGCCAAGATTACTAATGAAACCTTGATCGCCTGGTTGAATTTCTAGAGCCTGATCGTAAGCAATAATCGCTTCTTCATATCTGCCTAAATAATTCAGAGCATTGCCTTTAAATAACCGGTATTGGTTATCATCTGATTGAATTTCTAGATATTTTTCTAAAGTAGAAATCGCCTCTTTATGTCTGCCTAAATAGTGGAGAGTAAAGCCTTTAAAGAACCAATATTCGTTATCATTTGATTGAATTTCTAGATACTTTTCTAAAGCAAAGACTGCCTCTTCATATCTTCCTAAATTATATAGAGCAATACCCTTAAATAACAAAGCTTCGTAATTGTCTGGTTTGATTTCTAAAGCTTTATCATAAGCAGAAATCGCCTCTTCATATCTGCTTAACCTTAACAGAGAATAGCCTTTACCATTCCAAGCTTCCTGATAGTCTGCTTTAATTTCTAAAGCTTTATCATAAGCAGAAATCGCCTCTTCATATCTGCTTAACCTTAACAGAGAATAGCCTTTACCATTCCAAGCTTCCTGATAGTCTGCTTTAATTTCTAAAGCTTTATCATAAGCAGAAATCGCCTGTTCATATCTTCCTAAATTATACAGAGCAATGCCTTTATTGTTCCAAGCTTCCTGATAGTCTGGTTTAAATTCTAGAGCCTTATCATAAGCAGAAATCGCCTCTTCATATCTGCCTAAATTATACAGAGCAATGCCTTTATTGTTCCAAGCTGTGTCATAGTCTGGTTTAAATTCTAGAGCCTTATCATAAGCAGAAATCGCCTCTTCATATCTGCCTAAATTATACAGAGCAATGCCTTTATTGTTCCAAGCTGCGTCATCATCTGGTTTAAATTCTAGAGCCTTATCATAAGCAGAAATCGCCTCTTCATATCTTTCTAATTTTATCAGTACATCTCCCTTATTTCTCAAAGCATAGTGAAAATCAGGTTTAATTTCTAAAGCTTTATCATAAGCAGAAATCGCCTCTTCATATCTTTCTAAATTTTCCAGTGCAACGCCTTTACCATTCCAAGCTTCCTGATATTCTGGTTTAATTTCTAAAGCTTTATCATAGGCAGAGATTGCCTGCTCATACCTGCCTAAATTTCTCAGTGCATCTCCCTTATTTCTGAAAGCATAGTGAAAATCTGGTTTGATTTCTAAAGCTTTATCATAAACAGAAATCGCCTTTTCATATCTGCCTAAATTTTCAAGAGCAATGCCTTTAGCATTCCAAGCCTCCTGATATTCTGGTTTAATTTCTAGAGCTTTATCGTAGGCAAAAATCGCTTCTTCATATCTTTCTAAATTTCTTAGTGCATCTCCCTTACTTCTCAAAGCATAGTGAAAATCTGATTTAATTTCTATAGCTTTATCATAGGCAAAAATCGCTTCTTCATATCTGCCCAAATCTGACAGAGCACTGCCTTTATTGCGCCAAGTTTTGTGAGATTTTGGTTGAATATCTAGAGCTTTATCATAAGCAAAAATCTCCTGTTCATATTTGCCTAAATCTGACAGAACAGTGCCTTTATTGTGCCAAGCATAGTAATAGTCTGGTTTAATTTCTAGAGCCTTATCAAAATGAAAAATTGCCTCTTCATGTCTGCCTAAATCTTTTAGTGCATTACCTTTATTATTCCATGATTCGTGATAGTCTGGTTTAATTTCTAGAGCCTTATCAAAACCATAAATTGCCTCTTCATATCTGCCTAAATCCTCCAGAGTAATACCTTTATCATTCCAAGCATAGTAATAGTCTGGTTTAATTTCTAGAGCCTTATCAAAATGAAAAATTGCCTCTTCATATCTACCTAAATAATATAGAGCTTGACCTTTATAGTACCAAAATTTATATTGGTTTGGTTTAATTTCTAGACTTTTATCATAAGCAGAAATTGCCTCTTCGTATTTACTTTCTGATGCTAGTATTAATCCCTGTGTAAAGAATAGATTTCCTTTCTCTTCATCAGGATTATTTTCATCTTCGATTAAATTTTGAATATCTAAAAATTTTTGCCTTCTTTCTTCATAACTTAAACTCTGATATTTCTGATAATCTCCTTCCTGAATAATTCGAGATGATTCTTGAGCTAATAACTCTGGGTCAGACTTAAATTCAAATGTATTAGAACGCCAATCAAAAAAGTCTGGGGAACGATGAATAAAATATTTCAAAGCATATACAGGTATGATAAAAACAAAGCAAATTTTAAAGTCATCTCTGAATTTTTCTCGATGTTGATTCAGGTGACTTAAAATCGGAGGTACACCTTTTTCACTGTAACTATATCTCTCATAACTACTCCAACCTTTTGTCAGTTTATTCAACTCATATTCATAGAGAGAATTTTCCAGACCAGTCACAAATAAAATATTAATATCCTGTCTATTTGGCAAAGTAGCAACCAGATTATATAAATTATTTTTTGGTTCATTTAACGGCAAAACTTCAATTCTTTTCTGAGGAATATCTTGCTTAATCTTCTGAATTAATTTTGTTCCTTCTGCGGGAGAACATTCTACAAACAATAACCTAAAACCAGGCGTTCTTCTAAGAGACCTAACTATCGCTTTATATTCTGTTTCTGGGTCTTTCAAGAATTCCTCATCCCCGTCTATTAAATCTTGGTTCATAGCTTTTGAGATAAAATTTAAGCTCACACGGATTATGGCACGGATGCGCAGATTAATTTGTTAGGTAGTCCTGCATAGTATAGCGCTACGCATTAAGGTTAGGACATTTATACATTCTGAAACCCTTTGACACTTTACTATTCCCTATTCCCTATTCCCTAGCGCGTAGCGCTATAATGGTGAAGATATATATTTTTTTTTAATTTCTTCCCACACTCCCCACACCTCCCACACTTTCCACACTCTCTCTACCATTACTATGCACCACCACCATTTGTTGGTCTTATTGTGAGCGATCGCTTGCTTCATTTTCATCTCCCGCGCTGGAGTGCTTCAGACAATGAATTTATTATTGCTCTATACGCAATAGTAGAGAAATTTCCCTATCCATCTCCCGCGCCGGGGTACTTCAGAAAATGAATTGACTATTTCTCCATAGGCAATAGTAGAAAAATTTCTCTATCCACCTCCCGCGCTGGGGTGCTTCAGAAAATGAATTGACTATTTCTCCATAGGCAATAGTAGAGAAATTTCCCTATCCATCTCCCGCGCCGGGGTGCTTCAGAAAATGAATTGACTATTTCTCCATAGGCAATAGTAGAAAAATT
>NZ_JBNHEP010000189.1:3819-28852 GCF_050015995.1 Dapis brunnea BLCC-M229
CGCGCTGGGGTGCTTCAGAAAATGAATTGACTATTTCTCCATAGGCAATAGTAGAAAAATTTCTCTATCCACCTCCCGCGCTGGGGTGCTTCAGAAAATAAACTGACTATTTCTCCATAGGCAATAGTAGAAAAATTTCTCTATCCATCTCCCGCGCTGGAGTGCTTCAGACAATGAATTAACTATTGCTCTATACGCAATAGTAGAAAAATTTCCCTATCCATCTCCCGCGCTGGAGTGCTAAAGCTTTTAGCTAAAAATCTATTCCACCATTTTAAGCTTGACGCGCCACTACAAAAGTTTGAGTTGAAGATGAGAGCCAGGCGGTTTTAACCCCTGGGTGAAATATGAGCCACGGGATTCCCATTCGTATGAGAAGTAAAAACAGGCGGATTTATCCCCTGTTTTTACAACCGTCAGAATCCACGCGGTTTTAACCCGTGGAGTGTCAAACTTCTTTCTGATTAATACTTTCAACAGCTTTCTTAAACTCAGGAGTACCTTTAATCAACGGATGAACATCATACCAACGTTGCATTTTTCCCTCATCATCATAATAACAATATTCCAAAATACAGC
This sequence comes from Dapis brunnea BLCC-M229, assembly GCF_050015995.1. Lineage (NCBI taxonomy): Bacteria > Bacillati > Cyanobacteriota > Cyanophyceae > Oscillatoriales > Microcoleaceae > Dapis > Dapis brunnea. The sequence continues at coordinate 4,399 of NZ_JBNHEP010000189.1, forward strand.
GATTAAACATTAAACTGCGGTAATTATCATCGTTAGGTACTTCCCTAGAAAATGCCACTTCAGCTAACCTTATCCATTGATGATCATCCACAGTTTGCCGATAAGTATCTCTAGCTTTTGTTATTGACCTGCGGATAGCATTTATGGGAATTGGTAAATCATCTGTATAGTCAAAAGCTGACTGAATTAATAATAGTAAATTCCGCACATGACCGCCACTAATTATACAGAGTTGATTCAAAGTTTCTTCACTATCAAATATGTCTGTTTCTAGGGAAAGATTAGGAGCCAATTGTTCCACTCGCTTGACAATTAATTCCTTAATTTTATTAAATCCTGGTTCGTATTTACTACCATCAGGATTCTGCACCATAATCATCGGTAAAACCTCTAGGTTTCCGTCATAAAATTCTCTCAAGTCTACTGCTCTGTGGGAGTAGATCATAGAGATAGGAGCTGTATAAATAATGTGACAGTTTAATGCTTTTAATTGTTCGGAGCGGTCTATAAAAATATGGTCGTGATTAGTGCGTTTATCTTCTTGAATAACAGGCACTATTTTCTCTAAGCTATCGACTATTACTGCTAATTCTGTAAAACCTTTAGGTAAATTCTTCTTGGCATCATTAAGAAATTCATTCAAAACTTTTATTAGATCTACAGTATGAGGATTAATTTTCTGCCTAATTTGCTGGCGGAGAGTAGGTACTGCTCTTAAATTTGCGGTTATTTTGGCAAAAGTAGATATTTTTACGTCAATACTTGCCTTTTCAAAGTCAATTTCTGTTAATGCTAAATCCTTCAATTATTGCCAGCGACTCTCTAGCCAGTTAAGTATAGGATTCGGTTTGGCAACTTCTTTTAAATCTTGCAGTAAATGACGAGTCAAAGCAAGTAAAATATCTGTATATTCGGCATCTTCTGAGTCAATATCTTCTTTATCTGCATCAAAATAAACTACAAATATTTTCTGTGATTCCAAGTATTGTTTAAGTCTAAGTAACTCTGTAGATTTTCCTGCTCCTCGATGACCAGCATAAAGTTGACAAGTCATCCTCTTTGAGCGCTTAATTTTTCTGCCTAAATCTACTAAAACATCTCCATCTCCTCGGACTTCTTTGCAGTCTACATAAAGAGGGTCTCCTGCTGGTAATGGTTGAAATGGATCGAAGGAGTTATAGAGGTTTGTTAGAAGTTCTTCTATGTCTATTTTTTGATCAATCATAATAAGTCTATTAAGTAGTTGTGCAAAATCGAGAGAGGCAACAGGGAACAGGGAAGAGGAAACTAAGCATTCAGCTATTATTAATATCATGTCCGGATCTGGAGAGTACAAAGTTCTGCTAAAAAACGATTTGCTTATCTGACTGAAAGTCTTACTGGAAAGGGCTTACAGCACCTACAGGTATGAATGGATAGTTTCTAAGCTTGAGTTGCTGAAAGCCTTAGCTAGCAATAGTTATTCAAAGAACTTCGCACTGTCTAGTCCGGATAATTAGTGACAAAAAAACTTTCTCCCTTTAAACCTTTATTTCCCTTCTGCCTTCTGCCCTTTCCCTTCTGCCTTCCTTCGACTGAATTCTTAAAACTTACGATTAATAAATCATCTTAGACAGCTAACCTCTTAACTGAACAGGCATAATTAAATAAGTCATTTTCAATCCTCCCAAAGGATTTAAAACCACCGGAGTTGTAGGAGTATTTAACTGAATAGAAATCTCCGAAGCTGAAGGAATAGCCTTTAATCCTTCAATCAAATACTTCACATTAAAAGCAATTTCCTCTGGCTCATCACTAGAAATTTGTGCCGCCATAGACTCTCGACCACTTCCCACATCTTGAGCATCTACAGATAAAGAAATTTCCTGATTAACACTATCAATAGTACACTTCAAAATGTTATTTTTCTGGTCAGCTAAAACAGCAATTCTTTCCACAGCTCCTAAAAATTGTTTTCTATCCACATTAATTTGATTAGTAAATTTACTAGGTAATAATTGTTGGTAAGCTGGATATTGACCCTCCAATTTTCTACTCGTTAAACGTTGCTCTCCCAACTCAAAAATTACCTGACCTTCGTCAAATCTTAAAGTAACAGAAGAACCAGACTTACCCATCCCAATCATCCGTTCAACTTCCCTTAAAGCTTTTGCTGGAATTGTTGCTTCAAACTCTGTAATTTCTTGTACGGGCGATTCGCGAATCGCCCGTACCTCTGTTTCTTCCTCACCCTCTGGTGCTACACTTTCAGTCTCTACTATCGCCAACCTATGGCCATCTGTCGCAGCAAATACTAAACCATCTGGTTGTACTTTTAAATGTACTCCCGTCAATACTTGTTTAGTTTCATCAGGACTTGTGGCAAATAAGGTTCCTTTCAAACCATTAATCAAAGCTTCCGGTGGTAAACTAACAACATCCCCACCTTCCACACTTGGTAATTCCGGATATTCCTCCCCTCCCATGCCTCTAACTTGATAACGACCAGATGTAGAAGTAAGAGTAGCGATCGCTTCCCCTTCATCATCATCAATCGTAATATTACCGTCCGGTAGTCTCGAAACAATATCGTTAAATAATTTGGCAGGTAAAGTAAAAGTTCCACCAGTTTCTACAACTGCTGAAAAACTGGAACGAATTCCTAAACCTAAGTCAAAACCTGTTAACTCTAGACATTGATTCTCTACATCTGCAGTTAATAAAACATTTGCTAATACTGGATGATTAGGTCGAGAGGGAACTGCACGACTAACTAGAGAAAGGTTACTACTTAAGTCACTTTGAGTACAAGTTAATTTCATTGGAGTTTAGTTATTTAATAAGGAACAGGAGGTTTTTTGAACAAAACTCACCTCGAACTGAAATCCTAGCATTCTTAACTTGAGTAATCTAGACCTCTGACATGAGACGAAAAATATCAGTAATAAAATCTCAAGTTAATATCTGTGGAAAATGTGGAAAACTCCAAAAAATCTTTACTAGATCAATGATTTTACAAATAAATAGCCTGTGGAAAACCTGTGGAAAAATCTATTTTTGGGTCAAGATAAAATTTGAGATTTTTGATAACTTCAATTTTTGAGATACTCCTACCCGATAAAATATCGGTAGTGCATCAGGAAAGTGTGGGATAGGTAATCAGATCATTCCAATTCCAAGGAGCGATATAGCTGCCGCACTTGCTCCGCCAACGCTAATCCAGCTCTTTGGGCTGCAGTATTGTTCTTGCGACTATGAATCCAAATCCAATTAAAGTAGGCGATATAGCTGCCGCTATATCAATTCCGTATGGGAAATTGTCAGTATGTTTACCCACTCTAGCACTTAGAATTAATCCACGTGTAAGAGAGTGGGATTGCCCAGAGTGTGCAGCTCACCATGACAGGGACATAAACGCTTTGTTAAATATTTTGGCTGCGGGACTCGCAGTGGAGCGCGCCAGTCGCTCATGGGGGGAACCCCCAAGACCGCGCTGGCAAGTCTTTAGGAGCGACCGTAAGACCCGAGGGGAGTAAATCCCGGAAGGCGGGTGCTATGTTAGTGCAGCTCCTCTGCAAGAGGCAACAGAAAGCCCTTAACAGCGATGCTAGGGAATCCCGCGCTGTCTCGTAGAGCAGCGTCGGGAGGATGTCAAGTATAAGATAACCACTATATTCTAGACTTTTAGGGAATAGTCAAATTCTCACATCTGATTCCTGATTGGATAGTCTTAAAGATGTAAGGATGTGGGTTGGTAAATCCCTTCAATTGTCATAAGGTAGACGAGCAAAATCCTTACTTGTTTACCACTATCCCTGATTGCTATATAAGTTTTTTTGTTTAGATTAAGATACAATATTTGAGGTTTCATGGAATCCTTAACTGAATAGAGTTATATCAATAAGGACAAACTTTTTTTATCTAGTTCTCTACTCTTCTCCTTATTGTTTCTACTCACTAATCACGAGTAGAAAAATTAATCCGATCGCTCAACTGTCGAATTGTTTGAGCTAAATTCAAGTCACTACTTTGTAGCTGACTAATTTTTTCACAACTATACAAAACAGTTGTGTGGTCTTTTCCTCCAAAAACCTCTCCAATTTTTGGCAAACTCAAATCTGTATGTTGTCGCATCAAATACATACCAACCTGTCTTGCCAAAGTAATTTCTCGCTTTCTAGAACTACCTTTTAAATCCTCTATAGATACATTAAAATTTTCCGAAACAACCTTAATAACTGCCTCTGGCGATGCCTCCAATTTTTCCGTTTGTGGATTTAAAATAGGTGCAATATTCTCCACAGTCATTGGCAAACCAGAAATAGAAATATAAGTAACAACCCTAGTCAAAGCACCCTCCAACTCCCGAATATTTGTAGGATATCTAGTAGCAATATACTCAATTACATCCCTAGGCAAAAGCATATTTTCATACTCAGATTTTTTCAGTAAAATTGCCATTCTAGTTTCCAGATCGGGAGCTTGAATATCTGCAATTAATCCCATAGAAAACCGAGAGCAAAGACGCTCTTGTAAACTAGGAATTTGATTTGGAGGTCTATCAGAAGCTAATACTATTTGTTTGCCAGCTTCATGCAAAGTATTAAAAGTATGAAAAAATTCTTCCTGAGTATATTCTTTACCTTCAATAAATTGAATATCATCCACTAACAAAACATCTGCCGCTCGATAATGTTCCCTAAAACCTTGCAGACTATCTTTACGAATAGCAGCAATCAAATCATTAGTAAATTTTTCTGTAGAAACATAAAATATTTGAGAATCAGGAAAAATTTCTAAGCGATAATGACCAATAGCTTGCATTAAATGAGTTTTACCTAAACCGACTCCACCACATAAAAATAAAGGATTAAACTCTCGGCCTGGAGACTCTGCGACTGCTAAAGAAGCTGCGTGAGCCATACGATTATTCGGACCTACCACAAACCGAGAAAACATATATTTTGGATTAAGATTTGCTGGTTTAGGCTTTTGAATAGATGAAATTTCTAGAATATCAGCAGCCTTATGCTCAGGCCATATTAATCCCAAATCTTCTTTTCCATCATCTTCACCTACAGAAGAAGTAGTTAAGTAAATTTCTACTGGGTAACCCAGAATATTATGTACAACATCAGCAATGGTTTTTATATAGTATTTCTGTAACCAATTCCGAGCAAAAGGGTTAGGGGTACGAATTACTAAACAATTATTTTCTAATTGTTCAGCATGAGCTGTTTTAATCCAAGTTTCAAAAGTCGGTCTGCTTAACTGTAATTGCAGCCTTTCTAAGACTTGGTTCCACAAATTATCAAGAGAACTTTCCACTGCTAACCTCTTTTTATGTTGGTACAAATAAAAGCAAATTTAATTTATAAATTATTCAATAAAAATTTGTTGCTAAGAACCACTAAACAAGTTACATTTTTTCTGAAAATACTACTTAAAATATCAAGTTAAATTTTGTACAGAGGTTTTCTAAAAATTTAGTCAACAATATAATTTATATTGCCTTATACCATTTTCAAAAAAGAATGTTACGAATAAGAAGGAAAATAGTGCATACCTTACAAGATATATCCTTTTGACTAATAAGATAAATTATGAAAGAATAAATGATATCAAAGCTATTGATTCTGACTCCTGAGTTCTGAATTCTGACTCTTAAACAATCCCCTAGCTATTTGTAGCAAACATTTATCAAATTGGTATGATAAAGTAATTATATTTTAGTTTGACAAATATAGTTTTTTATGATAATGAATTAGTACTAAACAGAAGTGAAGTAAAATTAGTTAAAAAGCTGCTTACATAAAGCAGCAAAAGGTTAATATTAACATTTAACTAGCTATCAGCTAAAATTCCGAGTAATTTTTGTTTCTCCAGTGGGACAGCATGGGGAATTAAAAACAAACCTCAGGATACGGAATCAATATGTTGACTTGCTGAGAAGCCTAAATCTCACTCTTAGGTCATTTTGGGAAATGCAACCTAACTCATACAACCAATCTATATAAATGGCACAAACTTTATTATTTAATGCTCTCCGTGCAGCCATTGATGAAGAAATGGCTCAAGACCCGACTGTATATGTTCTTGGTGAAGATGTGGGTCACTATGGAGGGTCCTACAAAGTTACCAAAGACCTTTATCAAAAATATGGGGAACTACGTGTCCTTGATACTCCCATTGCAGAAAATAGCTTTACAGGAATGGCCATAGGTTCAGCTCTGACTGGATTACGGCCTATAATAGAAGGTATGAATATGGGATTTTTATTATTGGCCTTCAACCAAATTGCCAATAATGCTGGAATGTTACGGTATACTTCTGGTGGCAATTTCAAAATCCCATTAGTGATTCGTGGTCCTGGTGGTGTAGGTCGGCAGTTGGGTGCAGAGCATTCTCAAAGATTAGAAGCCTATTTTCAAGCTGTTCCTGGTCTGAAAATAGTAGCTTGTTCAACTCCATACAATGCCAAAGGTTTACTTAAGGCAGCTATCCGTGATGAAAATCCGGTATTATTTTTTGAGCATGTTCTTCTCTATAACCTCAAAGAAGACTTACCAGAAGAAGAGTATTTGTTACCTCTAGATAAAGCAGAAGTGGTACGGAGTGGAAAAGATGTTACTATCTTGACCTACTCCCGAATGCGTCATCACGTTACCCAAGCAGTACAAACTTTGGAAAAACAGGGTTATGACCCAGAGGTTATAGACCTAATATCTCTCAAACCCCTCGATTTTGAAACCATTGGTACTTCTATTAGGAAAACTCACAGAGTGATTATTGTTGAAGAGTGCATGAAAACAGGTGGCATTGCTGCTGAGTTAATTGCCTCAATTAATGAAAGATTATTTGATGAATTAGATGCACCTGTTCTGCGATTGTCTTCTCAAGATATTCCCACACCTTATAATGGTACACTTGAAAGATTAACAATTGTACAACCAGAACAAATTGTTGAAGCAGTACAAAAAATGGTGGCAATGAAAGTTTAACTCCAAGGAAGAAGGAAGTTCATTAATTGATAATGGATAATTAATAATTACCTCTGGTTAAAACCGTTCTTGATTGAATATAAGGAATATTTTCTTTTCTCTTGGTCGATTGGAGGCAAGCGAGGAGACCTCGGCATCCCATCCTACGGAATGCTCCGCTTTCCGACCGCTTTTTCCCCTATCCAAGGGGAGCCTTCAAGGCGTGAATTATTTAATTATTAATTATTCGGTAAGCATTCAGTCGTCAGCTATCAGCTATGATTTATTGGCTCATTATCATGGAAGGACGGATTAGTCTCCAAAGAGAATTAAAAGTTATGAAGAAAAAAGTTATCATCTAACTTTAGCAGTTTCTTTATTCTTTTAAAATCTGTTTGCATAGTATTCCGCAGGAAACGCTGAATGCTTACGAATGAAGAGGAAAAAAAAGGAAGAAAGCTGATTAACTTTTTTGATTGAAATCAACTCTTATTTCTGATTTTATCCTTCTTACTTCCTGATGATAAAATTCCCAACTGAATGCTTCCAACTTCATTCCTATTTCTTCCTTATTAATTCCTCTAATAAGTTGTAAAGTATTTTGGGTATACACGTTGTTTAAGGGGTATATGTATCTATTCTATACATATAGTAATCAGGAATGATTTATGATATGTTGTTAAACATTTCAGATAAATTAAAATCCTTTTATGTTCTAATTTCAGTACCTCGCCAATTCGATGGCTACCCTAGGTAACTTGTAATTACCACGAAATCTTAGAAATGATAGATAATTGCTATATAGCAATTAGCTATCATACTCCCTTTTTTATTTCTCTATTTATTATTGTACTGCTTTGTAGATTACTTAATTTGTACAATTATAATTAGGGTTTTCTGAAAAAGTTTTAGGAGGCAGGGTCAGGAGTTAGGAGTTAGGAGTTAGGAATTAGGAAGAATTACAGAGGAAGTAGAAAAAATAATTGTTCCTTGATTTTTCCGATTTTGTCTGCTCAAAATGCTGATATTTTTAACTAGAGTAAGCTAAAAGCTGGCACTTTTTAAACATAAAAAAGGCTAAATCATTTGCCGATAAAGGGTTTTATAGTTAATCAGCAAGCCCTGATTAAAAAAAAACTAGAATTAAGAACTATTTCAAGTAAAAATTAAGATTCAGGAAATATGTATTTGCTGCTAATACAAATATGACAAGAGAAATAGTTAGATATCTTGAATTTATAAACATTCCCTCAGGCATTAATATTTACTTTATAAAATAAATTCTCTCAAAAAATATCAAAAAAATTTAAATTGCCAACAAACAAAAGCAAAATATTAATCATCTATAAATAATCCTCTAAATGCTTCTTTCAGATATTTAAATTATGCGTAGACAAAATTCTTATATAGCCTTAATCTTAGTTTTAGTTATCGCATCAATTACAGTATTGAGTCAAATTCCGATTCGTTTAGGATTAGACCTCAGAGGCGGGTCACAACTCACCATTCAACTACAAACCTCTGAGGAAATTCCCACCATTGACGAACGCGTTATGGAAGGAGTTCTAAAAATAGTCGAAAATAGGGTCAATGCTCTAGGTGTATCAGAATCAGTAGTCCAATCTTTGGGACAAGACCAAATTTTAGTCCAACTACCAGGAGTAAATGACCCTGAACAAGCTGAACGGGTTTTAGGAGGGACAGCTCAACTCGACTTTCGAGAACAATTACAAAGGACTGAACAACAGTTAGGAATTGAATATCAAGTACAAAGACAACTATTAGTAGAGCAAGAATTACTCAAAAATAGTGAAGACCAAGAAGCTATAGATAAAAATTTGGATTCTCTCCAAAAAACAAATCAAGCGATCGCTCAATTATTCAAAGAAGCAACTATTAAAGGTCAAGACCTGAGAGATGCTTTGGCGGAACCAGAAGCTCCTGGATCTAATAATTGGAATGTGGCTTTGCGCTTCACCTCTGAAGGAGGGCAGAAGTTTGCTGAACTTACCAAAAATTTAGCAGGAACTGGACGTAGTATTGGTATTTTCCTGGATGATAAATTATTAAGCGCTCCTACAGTTAGTGTTGAATTTGCAGAGACAGGTATTACTGGTGGTAATGCAGTGATTCAAGGTAGATTTACCGCTCAACAAGCAAATGACCTAGCTGTACAACTGCGGGGTGGCGCTCTACCTGTGTCTGTAGAAATAGTTGAAAATCGAACTGTTGGGGCAACTTTAGGTCGGGATAGTATTCAGCGGAGTGTCTATGCAGGAATAGGTGGCCTAATTCTGGTGTTAATATTTATGGTGTTTTACTATAGGCTACCTGGCATAATTGCTGACGTAGCTCTGGTTATTTATGCCCTGTTTACCATTGCTAGTTTTTCCATCTTGGGCGTTACTTTAACATTGCCAGGAATTGCAGGTTTTATCCTGAGTATTGGTATGGCAGTAGACGCCAATGTTTTGATTTTTGAACGGACAAGGGAAGAGTTACGAGCTGGGAAAACTTTATATCGTTCTGTAGAGTCTGGCTTTTATCGAGCTTTTTCTAGTATTTTAGATGGTAATGTCACAACTTTGATTGCTTGTGTAGCACTATTCTGGTTAGGAACTGGTTTGGTAAAAGGTTTCGCCCTGACTTTGGGAATTGGTGTAGCAATTAGTATGTTTACTGCTCTTACTTGTAGTCGAACTTTAATGTTTTGGACAATTGGATTTTCCCAATTCCGCAAACCAGAATTATTCTGTCCAGAATTGAAATAATCTCAAAAACCTCATAGCCTACATTCTGCATTGCGAAACTTATTATAAAAGACAAAGATTCAGGAGAAAATGAAGTTTAACAATTAATTGGAGTTAATAATTAACTAGGGTTGGCGGAAAAAGTATGCATGGGTTTGGGTAGAACTCAGAACTCAGAACTCAGGAGTTAGGGAAATTATGCAGGAGATAGTCGGATATATTTGTCAGAGTCATTTTTCTATCCTTATCTGCCCAAAATGCTAACTTTTTCAGCTTTTTGAACTGAAAAGCTGACACTTTTTTCGACCAAAAAAGGCACTTGCCTTTATCTGTACAATGCTTTGATAGTTAATCAGCCAACTCTAACTATTTATATTTACTATTTTCATGATTATTTGAGTCTTAGAAAGTTAAAGAAAAGCGATTGACTGATTTTATACTACCTTTGATAATCTGAAAAATTAATGATCAGAATGTCAGTTATAGGAGTCATCAGAAAACTTCTTGAGTATAATTTTTCTTGATTTAGCTATTCCCTACTCTCATGTTCCTTTCTTGAAACAAGAAGGAACCATTATTCCCCATTGAAATAGTAGTCAGTAGTCAGCGTTCAGCCTATTGCGATTCCCTTGGCTATCGCCTTTTGCTAAGGAAATACTGATAGCTGATAGCTGATAGCTTGTTAAAATTTTTTCTATTGTCTAATCCTACATCTAAATTGGTTCAATAAAAATGAAAATAAGTGTTATTAAACAGCGATCGCTTTGGTGGACAATTTCAGGGTCTATTATACTTAGTGGTTTAATTGCTATGGTCATTTCTTGGAGTAGGCCAGATATTGGTGCGCCTTTACGTCCAAGTTTAGACTTTGTTGGGGGTACTCGGTTACAATTAGAATTAGATTGCATGATACCCAACAACTGCAATCAAGCCATTACAGTTGCTGCTGTTAGAGAAATAACAAGCAACCAAGATTTAGGCAACACCAGTATTCAAGTTGTGGGAGAAGAGAAACAAGCTCTTGACATACGCACAAAAACTTTAGATGTTGATACTCGGACTCAGTTAATCACAGCTTTAAGTGCAGAATTTGGCAAATTTGACCCAAACTCTACTCAAATTGATACGGTTGGCCCTACTTTAGGACGACAAATTTTTACCTCTGGACTATCAGCTCTACTGGTTGCTTTTTTTGGCATTACTATATACCTAACTTTTAGATTTAAGTTGGACTATGCCGTATTTGCTTTTGTTGCCCTATTCCATGACATATTAGTTACGGTTGGCATTTTCTCAATTCTTGGTTTAGTAGCTGGTGTGGAAGTAGATAGTTTATTTTTAGTTGCCTTACTAACTATTATTGGATTTTCTGTTAATGATACAGTAGTAATTTACGACCGAGTTCGGGAAGTAATTAAGCGCTATCCAGGAGAATCAATAGATCGGATAGTTGATGATGCTGTCAATCAAACTTTAACACGGTCAATTAATACAACTGTGACTACTTTATTACCCTTGGTTGGTATTCTGATATTTGGCGGAGAAACTTTAAAATATTTGGCTTTGGCTTTAATTATTGGTTTTGTGGCAGGTTCTTACTCTAGTATCTTTATTGCTAGTACACTTTTAGCTTGGTGGCGCGAACGTATTGGTGAATTTATCCCCAATCCTATAGAAGAAAATTCAGAATTAGTAGAAAGCCAAGAAAATACTGTTTAGATATAACTAGAGAAAATGATAATTTTCAAATTCTTATACCTTAACTGAAAAAAATTAGAGCAACTTATATTTATAATTTGTACATATTTCTACGGCCAGATTCAAAAAGATAATTGCTAAATTATGCAAGCTCGTTCAATAATTAATAATTAACAATTAATAATTAATAATTACCTCTTCTTAAAACATTGAGGATTGGTTAAAAGGAATTTTTTTCTTTTCTTGGTCGATTGGATATGGCGCACTTCGGAGTGGCTCTGCTTTCTTCGGGAAATCTCGCCATCCCATCCTAGGTCATGCTGCCTCTTTCAGAGGAGCTGCCTCTTGCAGAGGAGCTTCGAAGTGCGCTAACGCAAACGACCGCTTTTTCTCCTTGAAAGGAGAGGCTTTCAACCTTTATTTTTCGGTAATATAAGACTTTTAGCTAGTTTACAAATCAGCTCTTAGATTCAGAAGTCAAAATTAAAAATTTAAAACTAAGTCACAGATTAGTTTTTCCTGCGGAAATCCTCTACAAACAGCATTTAGTGATTTCCTCGCCCTAAATGCTGTTTGCTATAATTTACTAACCTATGCTTAGAAACCCAATGATTGGAAACTCTCAGGAAAAAGAATAAAGGATGGTTCGTATAGGAGAACTAATAATTTGTAATTTGTATCTGAATGCAGATTATAAGGTTATTGGAAATATTATCAGAACACCAAGCATCTCAGCTAGCTTTTAGACTAAGTTAACTTTGTAGGAGGGTTTTGAGGTCTCCAGAGAATAACTCTATAGTCACTCAGCTAAGTAGAAACAAACCAATACGGATTTATCTCGTTCGTAGTATTAACTTATAGCGGTTTTCACAAAGGTAGACTACAAAAATAATATAAGTATGCCTAAAGCTTGATTAGTTACATACCTAATAGTTGTGTTCTATGTTAATGAAAACCGCTATAAAATCCCTGTAACGTTAATTCCGGAAGTAGTCAAATAAGATAATTTCCCATATTCCTTTTTTTTCTTATTCCTTGAAAATCCTGAAAATGTGTAAAAATGATTCAGTTTCACAAGTACAAGTACAAAGACTCTACAAACTAATTATTTATGGTAGGTGGCTAATAGTTGGGTTGCTCTGGATTAGTATTGGTTTTTTAAGTATCTGGAGTTTACGCGGAGAAATTGCTTTGTGGCTCAAGCATTTTACCTGGGTTTCTGTACATTACGCTTTGGCTTATAATAAGCTAGCCAGCTTTGGTTTAAGTCTGTGCCTTGGTACTACTACTGCTATTTTAGTTTGGCAAAGTAGACACATTCTTTGGGGCATATCTCCAGAAGAACAAAAGCGCTTAGAACAACAAGTACGTCAGATTAATCATCAAGGGCAAACTCATCCTTTATGGAAGTGGGTAATTCCAGATAACTCACATTAATCTATATTATTGCACTGGAGCATTTACTCTATATACTATTATATCCGTTCTTTATAATTGTTAAAGGGTTATTTGTTTTCTAGCACTTTGATAAATGTTTGCTATAAATAGGGGATATTAATTAGGGCTTGCTGATTAAATCCAAAACCATTGACATATAAAGGCAAGTGCCTTTTTGATGCGAAAAAAGTGCAAGGTTTTTGCTCCCCATAGCTGAAAATGTGAGGATTTTGAGCAGACAAGGGCGAAAAAATTGAGGGACAAATATATCCAACTACATCCTCTGTAATTCCTCTGACTCCTGACTCCTAACCTCACCCATGAATACTTTTAATGAACTTCTTCCTTCTTCCCTCTCCCTTCTTCAGACCCTAAACTATTTTTCAATAATGAATAATGAATAATTAACAATTAATAATTACCTCTTCTTATAAAGAAGAGGATTGGCTAAAAGGAATTTTTTTCTCTCTTGGTCGATTGGATATGGCGTTTCGGCTGTCGCCGACATGAAAAGCGGAGCGGCTCTGAAAGAGCGGGAGACCTCGCCATCCCATCCTAGGTCATGCTCAGCTTTCCGACCGCTTCCTTCTCCATGAATGGAGAGGCTTTATACCTTAATTTCTCGGTAACATTCTTTTTTCATGTATGGTATTATACCAATTCACCTAAATAATGTCACAAGTTGGAGTGTTAAATTAATGCCCTTAAATTATTGTTAATTAAAGTTTGGCTGCTCGTATAATCTTAATACCTGATTGTTTAATGCCTGAATTTTGACTTATGTATCAGTATCTCTGCAAAATAACTGTGCATTTTGAGTCTACAAGGAGTAGCAAACAAACTACAGATAAATCAACATATCACTGAATAGTAAAAACACAAATAATTTTGCCTACTTCCTTACTAGCACTTTTGATGTAGCGGAGCTTTAACTGACTTGTGCGGCAGTCAAACTGCTGTTGCCGAAATGAATACGCAATATGAGCTAGGAAAGCTTTGCACCAGCAAAACCAACCCTAAACAAGGATTTGACTTTCATTTAATAAACAGTTTTTCCAGCAGTTACTAAGTCAACCATGAACTTTGAAGAATACGATTACTTATCAAGGGATATGACACCATTCAGTGGGATAAATACTCAATCTCTTTAATCGACTTTAATTAGTATAATATTAATTTATTAGTTGTCAACAAAAAATTAAAATCATCCAATTCCTTATGAAAAAATATCTGGGAAAAATTAGACATAAAAAGTCATTTAAACAAAACTTCAAACAAGATAAATTGCCATTATTTTTCATGATTAAACAACTTTTTTTACAAGCAAAATACAATCATAATAGTGGTAGAGTTAAAAATTTTTTTGTTTTTTTGATCTTTATATTTTTAATATATATAACTGTGTTAGCTCCCTTAATCAAAACAGGAGTTAAAATACTAGGGCAAACAGTAAAAAAAATAGTCATTGTGCAAGAGTGGGTAGAAGATTATTTCCCCAAAATTACTCCTTTGCTGACCCCATACTATGGTAAATCAGATAAATTTCTCCCTTATGTAATTCATACTCCCTATTTCATTGATGATACTCCTCCTGGAGCTTATGACTTTACTCTGGAGCTAAATGGTCAATTAAAAGTTCCCATTCCAGCGCCTTGTCAAGGAACTATTCGCCGAACTAGATTTCAAGGCAAAAATGGCAGTTTTACAACTGCACAAGGTGCGGGTCAGATAGTTGAACTTATGTGTGATGGGACTAATTATTATTGGTTAATGGGTCATTTACTTCAAGGTTCGTCACCAAGAAAAGGAACAAGAATTACTAAAGGACAACCAATTGGCATCCAAGGTCTCACAGGAAGAACTTCAGGTTATCATGTCCATGCTCAAATTCATTATCATAATGGACAAAGAATTACTAACAGAAAAGTAACCCGTCCTCTTGTTGAAAATTACATCAAATTTTTGAGAAAAGGTTCTTATTGAATTGAAATACTAAAATATGAGAATGCTTCGATAAAATAAATACATCTTAACAACTGTAAAGTTATGGCAACATTTGTAGCAGATTATTGGACTGGTATTTAGTAGTTAGCAATAAGTACCTGTGCAAAATTAATCCAATATTTTTCAGGGAGTAGGGAGTAGCGGAAAAAATATACTTGTATACTTTACTTGACTACTTATCTATAATTAATCTTGTTCGTATTCAGCACTTACACTAATTGTTTTGGCATTGCCTAGTTTCAATATGCTATCTTTAAATATTTATAAAAAGTGGAGCATGAATATCTATCATGACTGTTTAACATCAAAAACTTAATTTCTCTTAACGTAATATTTAACTCCAATTGCTAAAATTTGAGCTAAGTTACAGATAAGGAGTATCTGTTACTGAAAATTTGGGTTTAGATAAATGTCCTTATATAACAGTTTTTGTCAATTTTTGTAAACTGCTCATCAAAAAATCAACTATTAACTTTACCCACTAATTTTGAAACTAGAGTGTTGAGATTCGATCAAAGCAGTTAAGACTAATCAAGGATGAACACCAAAGTGTGAGTATAAGATTAAAATGATTAATTAATTTATAGTAAATAAATATAATAGATAAATAAACAGATCAAAATTGATATGTAATGACCATAACAATCACAAAAAATAATAAGTGTGGGAGAATAGGAGTGGGCGTTGACAAAATAATCTGTTAAACTAAAAATTATCAAGTTTTTCAGAGTTAGCTTTAATTAAGGTTGTATACAGTTAATCATTACAATTAGTATTTGAGTGTCATAGTGAAAGAAAAACTTGAACTTGACCCGGAAAATAGAATCTACTATAAAGTCCAAAAAGGATAGAACTAAGGGGAAAACTAAATTTATATTCATAAAATTAGGAAAAAATATCAAAATTATGACAGATAGAGTAAAAAAAATTATAATAATATAGGAATGAATAAAAATATTAACCAAAAGTCGGGAAAATCTTAATAAAATAATCAAATCAATTGAGCAAAAAGCTATTTGGGGAAATTTATATATAGTTTAAGATAAAGTACTTAAGTAGTATAGAAATACGAAATCATTGGTAGAAAATCCCAAAAGACAAACTTTGAAATTTTACCCCTGTTCTCTGTGCCCTTTTACTAGAATATTTTCTACACAACCGTGTCGAGGATCAGTATATGTGTGAAAAAACTAAAAATATTTTTCTAAACTCAACATGATTAATAGTGGAGGTGATTAATTTATAGATTATTGCTAGCATGAAACTAATCACGTTCATCTTCCAAAAATCTTACAATCTACAATCATAGATACAGCAGATGTAATAACAAAAGTAAATCCTAGAAAAAAAAGGAGGTTGAAGAGAAAAAGTACAAACTAAAATAGATATTAGTCCCTTTTTTGGGTGAAAATTTTATAGCTAGGGTATAATTTGTTATGTTGTAAATATTTCCCTGAACTATTTACCTCGAAAATATAGCACCATAACTAACTAGAAGTAATTGTGTAGTAAAATTTCAGATATTTTCACAAAAACTAAAGAAAGGATGTTGTTATGGTGTTGAACTAAAACCCCTGGCAATTCTCAACCTAATCTAATATAAATATTAGGTTATGAAGATAAAAGGCTGGATAACTATGAAATACACCCTTCATGTCCAAATAGTTGTCATTGAGTGGGGTTGGTCGTGGATTAATTAATTCTTAAATTAGCTGTGTCATTGTTTTTTATTGCTAATAGATCTAGGGCTGAAGTTGGTTCTACTAATTCTTCAGATAGCCTAAATTGAAATGATTTCCTGGTCATAGCTTTTGACATAATTGGTATGAGACAGGCTAACTTAAAGGAATAATTCCGACTTTAGTGGGATAAATAATGGCTATCATCGCAGCTTAAGCTATTAGCATAAGTAGATAGGCGCTCGGCACGCTCAAAGTAAATGGGAAAAATAAGATAGGTAGTAATGGTGCATTGTAATTTTTTCGGCAACCCTTATAGTCAGCGTTTTAGCAACTATTCACCATTATTATACAGGACTACCAGACAGGTAAGAGCTTTATAAGAATGCTCACTTCTGTCCCTGTATATCAGAAATTTTTACCGAAAAGCTTGCGTTGAAAGCTCATTATCTTTAAGAGCAAAGATTAAAAAATGCCTAGCACTGACGCTGAAGTAAGCTATGAAAAAAAAGAGGAGTTGTTGGGGTTATCCCCACTGCTAAAAACAACTATAACGAAGTTTAGTTGAGGTACTTCAAATGTAGAAAATGATACTGGTACGACCGCTAGCCAGAAATATTACTCTGAAGACTGTGAAAAAAGAGTCAATACCAACAAAGTAAGCCTTAAATGGATAAATATTATTCCAGGTAAACTCACGAAATTTCTCAGTTTTCAGCAAAAAAGATAAACCATACAGGTTTGGTCACTAGCTATACTGTCTTAAGATAGACAGAAAACTTCTGTAAAGTAATTTATTCTTCAACTTAAGGAGCATGAGGAACGCGACATGATCCAGACTAACAACGTAATCGAAACCACCATTCAGCCTGAGCTAGAACCTAGCGACTTATTTCAGCCAACCCCAACCAGACAAATAAATGATGAGTTAGACATTTTAATCGGAGATAGAGAAGAATATATAGATGCTCAGTCTGATGAGGATGATCTAAAGTCTGCTAAAGTTGCCAAATCCCGTACTCGGACTGTGGGTAAAAAAAAGCATTATACAGAAGACTCGATTCGCCTTTACCTACAAGAAATAGGAAGAATCAGACTATTACGAGCTGATGAAGAAATTGAATTAGCGCGTAAGATTGCAGATCTTCTTGAATTGGAGCGGATTCGAGAAGATCTAATGTACGATTTAGATCGAGAACCCCAAGTTAGTGAGTGGGCAAATGCTGTAGACATGGAATTGCCAAAGTTTAAGCGCCGGTTAATACTTGGACGTAGAGCTAAAGAAAAGATGGTACAGTCTAATCTGCGTCTAGTGGTTTCCATCGCCAAAAAATACATGAACCGAGGCTTATCATTCCAGGATTTGATTCAAGAAGGTAGTTTGGGATTAATTCGAGCGGCAGAAAAATTTGACCATGAAAAGGGCTATAAATTTAGTACCTACGCAACTTGGTGGATTCGTCAGGCTATTACCAGAGCGATCGCCGATCAGTCTCGTACTATTCGTCTACCAGTTCATCTGTACGAAACTATATCCCGAATCAAGAAAACTACTAAGCTTCTTTCTCAAGAAATGGGTCGTAAACCTACAGAAGAGGAAATAGCAACTAGCATGGAAATGACTATAGAAAAGTTGCGTTTTATTGCTAAGTCTGCTCAACTGCCTATATCTTTAGAAACTCCCATTGGAAAAGAAGAAGATTCTCGACTGGGAGATTTTATTGAGTCAGATGGGGAAACTCCTGAAGACCAAGTATCTAAAAATTTATTGCGAGAAGACTTGGAAAGTGTTTTAAATAGTTTGAGTCCCCGCGAACGGGATGTATTACGTTTAAGATATGGTTTGGATGATGGTCGGATGAAAACTTTAGAAGAAATCGGGCAAATATTTAATGTGACTCGCGAGCGGATTCGACAAATTGAAGCAAAAGCTCTGAGGAAGTTGCGACATCCAAATCGGAATAGTATTCTTAAAGAATATATTCGTTAGAAAAGTTAGTCGGTTGTCTGTTACTTAGCTTTTTTGAAGGATAGGCGTTGCTGAATAATAGTATGAGTTTATTTTCTAATGAGCAGAAGTTATACTATTATATTTGCTAATTTATACTAGAAATCAGCAACGCTTAAAGCCAGCCAATCAAACCACCGTAAGAAACTACACTTGAATCAGGATTGTTTCTATTAGAAGCCATTGTCCATTTATAAAGTTTTCTCCTTAAAAAAGGGGCAAAAAACTATACCACCTGACCAGAATGGATCTTTTGAATAATTAGTATATCCGTTCTGTAAAAAATGGAAAACTTTTTTACTATAGTTACCCTTTCTATCAGCACAAACAAAAGAACCTGAACCAACATCATTAGAGTTTACAATTACTCTGATGACTGCACCTTTAGCTATATCGGGAACATATTGTGATACATCTATATTATAGTCTCTACCAGTTTTATAGTTCCATAACTTAACATATTCATCAGCTAGAAAGAGATGAATATTATTAACAGAATCGGAATCTTGAACTACCGCTATATTTGTCAAGTCCTGAAGTTTATTTGATAGATTCTGAACTTTATTATCTAATTTTTGATCGAGAGAATTTACTTTGTTTGCTAAAGTTTCTAGTTCTTCAAGTTTGGTTTGTAATTCTTGCTTTATTGAACTAACTACTGATAAAGCTTGCTGATAACATTCCAAGGCAGTAGAGTTTTTAGTACAACCTATATTTTGACTGCTTACTGACTGAGGATTAGAAAGTATGAGAATAATAGTCAGAAATATAATTGTGCTTAATTTTAATAAACGTTTCATAGTTATTCTCCTTCAGAGTTATTGATTGAGATAGTCTCTCCAATCGATCCAAACTACTTCAGGACTTATGCAAAGGTAATATATATAGAGTTTTAAAACTATAACGTTATAGTTTTGAACGCTATATACATGGTCTCTGCGTAAGTCCTATACTTTTTATATCAAATCCGTTTGTTTCGGAGTGTAATAAGAAACCAGGTTTATGGGATGCAGATGTGAGTATAGTAGGCATTTCATATAAACCTGGTTTCTACCCTTTGTTTATACCGATACTACCGGATTTGATATTATAGGACTTATGCGTAGAGATAAATTTCTGTACCTTCCAAAGTACCCATTTTCTTTTCACAATAGGTGGGAAATAAAAGTAAGGAGAAGGGACGAATACTTTTTACTGATGCCTCAATTCCCAATTTTACCTCTTTAATTGTGCCTACTGTAAAGCAATCAAGTTTTTTGACAAGTTCATCTAACTGGTTAAAAGTATCTTGCTGAAGCTGCTCCAATCTTGTGAGTGTGCGAGAAAACAGGTCATCATAAAGAGTCTCTGGTGCTTTTTGGACAATCTCATCAACTTTGGCTAAAAGTCTCATCATTTCTAAAATAATTTGATTAATTCGTGCTTCTACAGATCGATCTACTATACCGAGAGTGTAGCGGACATCAATAAGAGCTTCTGCACAAGCATGATTAATCTCTGAAAAGGTTTCCTACATAGCACTATAGTATTGGTCATCTACTGTTTCTAGAATTTGATCGATATCTTCAACCACTTCATTTTCAATTTCAAGGATATTTTTTTTTCCATCCTCCATGAGTATTTTAGCTGCTTCTTCACTGCGAAGAATGTTTTTTGCTGCTACATCATCAACCTTCTTAAACACATCATCAAAAAGGGGATTTATTTCGCTTTTGATAAATTTATTTAATTCTACTAATGCTGCCTGACTAGCTGCTTTACTAGCATCTCTAGAAAGCTTTTCAATCATAACTTCAATAAATGTATCTACTACACCTTCTATTGCATCTCCTGCACCTTTTATTATTATTTCAAAAGGAGATAATAATCCCCAACTAACTAAGGCTTTAGGTTGGATAAAAAAAACATCACACTAAGACAGACAACAAGAAATATTTTAACTATCTTCATTGACCTACCAGACCAACAAGTTTCTATATTTTTCTTTGATAATTATAACTTTTTGCTTTCCACTATTATTATTTACAGCAGTTTTCATTTCAGCAGACCACAGTAGAGACGTTGCATGCAATGTCCCTACTGGGTTTTGCTTATGGTGATGTGGTTCATCAAGAGCGAAAAGCGCTGTAAGGCTTTACAGGTTAAATGAATAATAATTGGTTTTCAACTATCATATATTAAGGAAAGATTCATCAAATTAAACCAACAATTAGTATTTACCTAAATCTTTATTTCTGCTAATATCCTAGATTTTTTTGAGGGTGGATAGTAAAAAAAAATCATCGCATCCTTTAATTTATAGTTAGGACTTACACAGAGACCACATATATAGCGTTAAAAACTATAACGTTATAGTTTTTGAACTCTATACATAGTACATTTGCGTAAGTCCTGATAGTATTATTATGCAGCACTACCCGCAAAACAAAAAAAATGTAACTTAACTTAATATTACTATTTTTAGCGATCGCCAAAAAAAGTGACGTTGGTGAATGTGTAATGCTTTTGTCTCAAATATCTATGGAAAAACTATATATATACAGTTCATAAATATTGAAGAGCATTACCTAATCACCAACCCCAAAAAAGTACTGGATATTATTCTCAGTGCTAAAAGAAAAAATCTTGGTAGTCCTGTATTGTAATGGTGAAGATATATATTTTTTAATTTCTTCTTAGACTTCCTGCACTCCCTACACTTCCCAAACTCCCCAAACTCTCTCTACCATTACTATGCATCACCACCAAAATCTTATATATATACAGGTAAAACTGTGAAACTAAATATCATAAGTTCTTGCTTCAGCAGCTTCTGGATTATCCTCGCAATATTCATCAAAAGCAGTTTTATCAAGTCTTTCTGCCTTCTGATGAGCAGCTTCAGCTTGTAACTCTTCTACAATATCCCATGCTGCTGCACATTCTTTAGAAGTAACACCTTTTTTTGCACAAATAGTTCTTGCTTCTTCAATAGCTACCTCTATTCTCTTTTCAAGTAGCACAGATTTTGGTTTTTCAACAAAATCACTCTTGCTTAAGATATCTGTAACTGAAATAATACCAAGCAATGTATCTTTAATCACAGGTGCTCGGTGTATACCTGTCTGAGCAAATAAACGCGCGACATATTCCACACCTAAATCTGGATTAACAACAATACAAGGCTTAGTCATAATTTCATAAACTCTCACTTGCTTAGGGTCTTTTCCATAAGCAGTAACCTTATAAACAATATCTGCCTCTGTGACAATACCATAAGCATCTTGCTCGTGACGTCTTTCCACAATTAAAGCACGCAGACATAGATCGTTCATCTTTTTCACAGCATCAGCTACTGTTGCTGAACCGCGAATTGTTTCAACATCCGTGGTCATAATATCTTGAGCTTGCATCATTTTGACTGGTCCTCAATAATATGTGTTAGTTATTTATATTTAAGCCACCAATATTTAGAAGCTTTGCTATGTACAAGAGTAGGATAGAATAGTTACTTAGTCTACGAATTGAGAAAATCCAATAATTAAAAATTGTTGCAATTTTTCTAATTTTCTCACTAATCTTGGTCAGTAATATCTGGAAAATCCTTAAAAGTCAATTTACAACTAGAAATACTCTCTGTATTTAGGGAAAGTTTATCGATAATATTTCCAAAATCTTTTTGTAGTTTTTGAGTTAAAGTAATGGGAAAATCCAAATCTATTCCCTGCCTTTTTACTATAGTTGCCAACTCAGCAAAATTAACTTTCTGAATAGTTCGTTCTACAGATGATAATTTAAAAGTAGAAGTTTCAGAAATATTCTGTGCCTGCATAGCTAATTTTATCCGTTCAAGTATATGAGAAATTTCTGAATCTAACAATTTCCATTCATGTAAAATTTCTTGATATCTTTGAGTCAGTTCATCTAAATTATCAGTAGCAGGTTCAGAATTATTTTGCTGAATTAACTCTAACAAAGCTAAGTGTACTTGAGCTAAGTAAACCGAGTCCATTTTTGCATATTCTAGTTGTTTTTCTGTGAGTGGGCGTTTTCCCCAATCACTTCCCTGTATTTCTTTATCTATATTTTTAAAATTAGTAAGTTTTTCAGCTAATGTTTTCAGTTTGAAATTAGGTATTGGCAAAATATAATAAGGTAATTTTTTAGCTATTTCCCAAGTACAAGTAATATTTTGAGCTTGACTTTTACCTAGAAATTTAATGTCATATTTAGCATTGTGAAATACCTTCTCAATATCAGGATAAAGCATAACTTTGTCAATAAAAAAATGAATTAAACTATCATCATCTAAAACATCTAAAATATAAACATTATCGGCTATTAAATCTTCAGGTTCAGCTAACAATTGAATTAAAGATAACCTAGGTTTACGAGTATTATAATCAGCAACTTCTGTATCAATCCAAAGCAAATTAGCTTGAGTCAATTTCTCAATAGCGTTCTTAATATCATTACTTTCTGTCAAATAAATCATATAGAAATTTTCAAATTATTTGCGTAGATCGGAAGGTTCGTGCAACTAGGGGCAATTAAAGCTTAAAAGTATCAGCTTATATTGTTTTTAGACATCTGGCTTTTTATTGTCTGAAATAACTTTCAAACAATAACGGCACGAAATCATACTAAATCCGAGTATAAAGGAATGCTTGTTCAATTATCAAATCCCTTATGTATCAATGACTATAATTTAAAAAAATACCTTCTCATATCGTTTCACGGAACTTAAAAGTCAAAAGTAATATTTTACAGACTTAGAACTTTAACACTACAGTAATTTCAGGAAATTATTTCACATCTAAAGTTTGAAAATATTTGTGAAATTTTTAAAGTGAATTGGTATCACCAACCTGGATTTGGTATTATAAGAACTTCAGAGGTTTTTCTAACTCGCTACATTATATAACACCAAGCTTCTATTTAGCTGTCAAATGAAGGTTTTAAGTTAAAATCAACTGTCGTAAAAATTTTCACAACCAATTTAGGATTGCTATATATCACTTTTCTTGTTGTAAAAAATTATCAACTCGACCAAGACAAAAGTGCTAGGATATTTCCTTATATTCAATTCCCGTACGTTTAAAACCCGAGGTAATTATCAATATATCCATTATCCATTAATGAATTCTTCCCCACTCCCCTACTCCCTACTCCCTCTTTTAATAAACCTTACCATCTGACATCATAGTACCTGTTAAATTAGTATTTCGTAAATCAACCCCATCCAAAATTGCCCCTCTTAAACTAGCTCCACTTAAGTCAGCACCATCAAGATTAGTTTCACTCATTACAGCCATTCATAATTGTCGCTTTTAAATCAGCAGAAGTTAAATTAGTACCACTAAAATTTGTGGCAGTTAAATCTGCACCAGACAAGTTGGCAAACTTCATTTTAGGGCCACTAAAATTCACCCCATTCAAATCCATTCCATGTAAATTTACCTTCATCAAATATACTTTACTGAGATTCATTCCTTTCAGAAAACCACCTTGTATTGAGGCTTTATTTAGTCTAGCTAGACTCAAATTAGCCTAACTAAGATTAGCATTTTTAAGATTAGCTGCACACAAATTAATACCACTAAGATTAGCTATACAGATATTAATACCTTTTAGACTAGCGGCTATCAAATTAACACCAGACAAAACAGTGCCACTTAATTTAGCAACAGTTGAAAATCTATTATCATTCTTTAATGTGCAACCCCAGAAAAAAACCTCTAGATTGCTTTTTGTCAAGTCAGCATTAACAAGTTACCGAATAATTAATAATTAATAGTTAATAATTAATAATTAAGAGTTGATAGTCAATTAATTATTCATTCAACAATTCACGCCTAATTACCTCCCCTTGGATAGGGGATTTTTCAAAAATTTTCCTTTGACTCAATCCTATCCGTTTTAAGAAGGGGTAATTATTAA
>NZ_JBNHEP010000190.1:0-7631 GCF_050015995.1 Dapis brunnea BLCC-M229
TCATCCCGACGCTCCCCTACGGGAGAGCGCGGGACTTCCCGCCGGGGGAGTTAAAAAAGATGTATAATAAAATATGTAATTAATTTTGCATCAGCACCTATAAAGAAATTTATACCAAATTCAAAAAGGGGTAAATACAGAAAGGGAAAACTTGTCTAAAATTTATCAAACTTACTCATAAATATAGATATTAAGCTAAAATAAGCAATTTTTCTCAGTTGTGGCTCCATAGAGTCCTGATCAGCTACAATTAAGATATGAAGCTAGTTGAACGTCATGTTATCAGCAAATCCCATGATTTGTGGTCAGCTTGTGACCACAAGGCTTTTTTGTCGAAAAATCTCTTTAATTTAGCTAACTATTATTATCGTCAATATTTCTTTAGTAATCAAAAGAAATTAAATTTTACCGAACTTTATCACCATGTATCTAAAAGTGACGATTATCAAGCTTTACCTACTAAGGTAAGCAAGCAAATTATTAGGAGATTAGATCAAAGTTGGACAAGTTATTCTGCCGCTTTAAAAGCATGGCAAAAACAGCCAAATAAATTTTTAGGGAAACCAAAAATACCTAAATATAAACATAAGACATGCATGCCGAAATATTCTGCCCTATCCAGAGGAATCAATTTACAAAAAATCCTTAAAAAAAGGAATTTGTCATCTGTCTATGAGTGAAATAAAAATTCCTACTTCACAGACAGAAATAATAGAGGCCAGAATCATCCCCAAAAGTAGCTGTTACATAATAGAAATAGTCTATGAAAAATCGGAAGAAATAACAAATAATCAACAAGTAGCAGGAGTGGATATAGGAGTAAATAACTTAATAGCTGTAACTACAAATCAAACAGGAATTGCACCTCTATTGATTAAAGGCAGACCATTAAAGGCCATTAACACATTTTATAATAAACAGCGCTCTTGTTTACAATCTGAATTAAAAAACAACCACAATAGAAGTAATTCAGAGCGGTTAAAAAAATTAACTCACATTCATGTCGGCTCTTAGCCGAAACGAAATTGTCGAGTAGAAAATTATCTCCATACAGCCAGTAAAAGAGTAATAGATTGGTGTGTCAACCATGAAATAGGCCAATTAGTTATTGGGCACAACCATACCTGGAAACAAGAGGTAAAATTAGGAAAAAAGAACAATCAACAATTTGTCAATATCCCTCATTATAGGTTAATAGAGATGTTAACGTATAAAGCCAAACTCAAAGGAAT
The DNA here is from genome assembly GCF_050015995.1 of Dapis brunnea BLCC-M229. Classification (NCBI taxonomy): domain Bacteria; kingdom Bacillati; phylum Cyanobacteriota; class Cyanophyceae; order Oscillatoriales; family Microcoleaceae; genus Dapis; species Dapis brunnea. Next base: position 1,233 of record NZ_JBNHEP010000190.1, read on the forward strand.
AAAAGTAATAATTACAGAAGAATCTTATACATCTCAATCAAGCTGTTTAGATGGGGATAAATTACCAAAATATGGAGAGAAAAAACCGAAATTTAGTGGAAAAAGAGTAACAAGAGGGTTGTATAAAACCGGTGAAAATAAATTATTAAATGCAGATGTAAATGGGTCGTTGAACATTATTAAAAAAGTAATTCCTGATGTCTTTGACCAGGGAATAAAGGGTTTGCCGTTTAACCCTGTGGTGGTCGATCCACTACGAATGACGAGACTTTCAGACCTTTGAGTAAGTTTGAGTAAGTTTAGTTGAGCGGTTGTTACAGTAAAAAAGGGAGTAAGGTCTTAGAAAAAATATACTTAAAACGAGTAATTGTATCCATCTCGTCTATGGACAGATTGGATATGGTTTCGAGATACAGACAAAATTTTATCCCCATGTCGGACATCAAAATTGCCTTTGGTTCTCACCGTTTTAATCCTGACTCCTTTTAACCCAGCATTTTTCCTTTTGACCACATTGATAATATCCCCAGTTTTCCAACCTGGTACAGTTTTTTTTTGCCTTGTAACCAATCCTAGGAAAACCATATTTATCCATTTGTACTAGACTGACACACCTTAAATGGTGCAATAAATTTTTAGGAAAAGTCTGAATTTATCAGAGATTAAGTCATTTTTCTAATGCACATTTTTAGCTGTGTCGGTCTAGTAACATTTGTCGGCAACCATGTCCCATTGTTTTTACCACTAAGGGTTGAGAAGTCAGCATTGTTAACTTTTCAACTTCACCAATACTGGCTGCATCTATCTAGTGTTATGCATGGCAAATTCAATCGACAACGGTTGTATTTAATACCAGCACTACTACCAGTAATTACGGGCAAACCTTTTGCTTTTAAAGTTTCAAAAATTTGAGAGGGAGTTGAGTTAACCGCAGCAGCATCTTTTAATGGGGTTTTGGCAACCTTTAGAACCAGAGCTAGTAGGGAAGTGGACTAACCATTTCAGCGACTTGAGCACTTTGATTAGATTTGTGGTTAGTCTTCATATTCTGGCACCTTAGTTTTCTGAGGAATATTCACACGCGTTGCTTGATAAGGTTTTGGAGCCTCATCATCAGCCCAAGCATCTTTCTCTATCTCCTCATCATATTCATACTCTGGAGTTGCTTGATAATCTTTCTGCTGATTTTTATCCTCTTCATAATCATATTCAGCACCCGAGTCGCCCCAATTATCTTCTTCATAGTAATCGTCATTAGCAGGTTCTCGTCTGACCTGGTGTGCTGATGGCGGAGCTACAGGTTCTGGCTCATAATAGTCATCATAGACTGTTTCTCGTTCTAGTTGCCGTGGAGGAGAAGCCTCTTCTGGCTGATAATAGTCATTATAAACTGGTTCTGGTTCAACTACTCTACGTCTTATTGGATCTGGTTCAGCCCAGTCTTCATCCCATGTTTCCTGAGTAGAGGGTGATACTGTACGAATAGGTTCACGAGTCACTGGTGTTCCTGAAGTTAATTGATTCTCAGGTTTCACAGTAGGAGGATAATATAATCCCTCTTCTTCTCTTTGCCAAGGAGCTTCCCCTAAACCTAGACGTTCTAATACTCCTACTGTTAACTGTTGTAGTTTTTCTTCAGAACCTTCAAACACAATTAGACGATTTGGCCCACTACTGACAATTTCATCAATTGACAGTTCATAAGTACTAATAACTTGCTCTGGAATTTGAGGTATACCAATAGAAGCGATAATCAATGACAAAACTTTACCATCTCTGGTATCAAGTTTGAAACCTCTAACTCTGCCTAACAGTTCACCATTTTCTGTCAAGACTTCACTATTTATCAGACTACTATAGGCTTCAGCATCAATATCTTCTTCTACTACTTCTTCATCATCTACTAAGATAACATCGCCTATTTCACGAATATTCTTGAGAAACATAAACTTGGGTATTCCAGCCACTGCCAATATATTGTCCCGTAGTCCAATAGCTACCACCTCTCGTCTATCAACATCTACCCATAACTGACTTACTACCCCTAGGCGTTTACCTTTATCACGAGTAATTATTTGAGTTCCTAATAGTTCGGAGCGTTGGCGGATTTTTTCAGATGTCATTATAGTCTAATCCCGATTTTTAAATAAAAAGTCAAAAGTCAAAAGTCAAAAGTCAAAAGTTAGATAAAATTATAATTTATCAATAAAGAATTGAGTAAGACCCAGGTAGAATTAAATTCTGAATTTTGTAGTTGGAATGAATGAAGAATAAGGTTTCATTACCCCTGCTAAATCTACAATAACCCTGGTCTAAAATTAGTAGTGGGTTTTCCCCAGAAGCTTATTGTAACTTCTGCCTACTTCTTAAATTGACTTTTAGTTTTGCAGTAGCAGATTTGAAGTAGCACTCAGCAATCAGCTTCTTTTGGTCTATAGAACCCATTTGGGATCTTTGCCCGCGATTAAATTTTTGAGTCAGGAGTCGTCTGTGGGAATTAGGCAATGCAGGAAAAAGATTGAAAAATACTCCCCTACTCCCCCACTCCCCTACTCCCTACTCCCTACTACCTATCTGGTCATTTTAATCCCTAAAACTTGAGTATGAGCGCCTCTAGCTTGGGTCACACCGATAGTACGTTCAGATGATTCCATCATTGGCCTCCGTAGACTAACAACAATAAACTGAGCTTGTTGTGCCTGTTGTTTTATCATTTTAGCTAATCGCTCCACATTTGCCCCATCTAGAAACATATCCACTTCGTCAAAGGCATAAAAAGGAGATGGGCGGTAACGTTGTAGGGCGAAAATAAAGCTTAAGGCTGTTAAAGATTTTTCTCCTCCAGACATGGAGGCCAATCTTTGGACTGGCTTTCCTTTGGGGTGGGCTACTAAATTTAACCCACTGTTAAAGGGATCTTCTTGGTTTTCTAGTTGGAGATAACCGTCTCCTTCGGAAAGTGTGGCAAAGATTGTCTGAAAATTTTGATTCACAGCATCAAAAGCCTCAAAAAATGAACGTTGTCTTAGGGTAGTAAAGTTTTCTATTCTTAACAACAGTTCTGTTCGCTCTCCTTCCAGAGTGGATAATTTTTGACTTAATTCTTCTAGTCGTTTCTGAGTTTGCTCATATTCTTCGAGGGCTAACATATTTACAGGTTCTAGGGCTTGAAGTTGTTTCTGTAGGGATCTGACCTCCTTTTCTAATTCTCCCATTTTAATATTTTCGGGCACTGTTGGGATTGGATCGGGCACTTCTGCTTTTTGCTCTTCTAACTGGGTTTGTAAAGCGACTAACTGTTCCCGACGTCCCTGTTGAGATTCCTGTAATTTTTGTAGCTGCCATTCTAATTGTTGTTTAGCTAAATGAAGTTCCCGTAGATTAGCTTCAGCTTGGTCTCGCTTTTGTTTCTCTGTCCCTAACTTTTCTTCTGCTTTGGCCATACCTACTTTAGTCTGGGTAATTTGCTCATCCACAACTGAAATTTGACTATTTACTTCTTTTATGGTATTTTTAGCCTTTAATTCTTGCTCTTGATATTCTGAACGGCGACGAGAAGTTGTTTCTACCTTTTCTTGTAAGAGCTGTTGTTGATTTTCTAAATCTTGTAGTTGTTGTTCGGCAGTCCGTAAAGTAGTTTCCCGTTCTTGCAAAACTGCCTCTTGAGACCGAATCATAGATTGCATCTGTTGCCATTCACTGTGAGTATGAGATTTTTCCAACTCGGCTAAAGTTTCTCTTAGCTGAGTTAACTGGGTTTCCTGAACTGGAATTTCTCGATCTAGGGATACTAATCTAGTTTGAGCATTAGCCAATTCTTGAGTATTTTTCTCTAATTGCCCTTGCCCTTGCTCCTGTTGTTTGGTCAATTTTTGCAATTCTGCCTCAATTTGTTCTACTTTGAGCTGAGTTTCCCGAAAATACTGCCTTCCTTCCATCAAAGCTCGCGATCGCTCTTTCAGCTTTTCTTGGAGTTGAGAAATTTCTGCCACACATCGCTCTAGAACTATATCTATTTCTTGTAAACGTTGACGATGGCTTTCCATTTCTCCTATTTCTGTCGAGTCATTATCATCAACGGTGCCAAAATGCAAGCTCCCGGAACGGCGCGACATACTTCCACCAGTCATCGCCCCACTACTCTCTAATATTTCCCCATCCAGAGTAACTATCCGATATTTACCTAAATGTTGTCTAGCATTTGCCAAAGTATCAAAGACCACGGTTGAACCAAACACATAAGCAAAAATATTTCCGTAACGAGAGTCACAGTCTATCAAATTCACAGCATAATCTATAAATCCGGCTGCTCCCCAACGTAAACTATTATCTTGGTTGAGTCTGGGAGGTCTAATTTTATTCAAAGGCAAAAATGTCATCCTGCCAGCTTTTTGCTTTTTCAAAAATTCAATTCCGGAGGCAGCCACTCGATCATTTTCGACTACCATATTCCCTAGACGGCTACCCGCAGCAATTTCTAAAGCTAATTGATATTTAGGTTCGACTTTTCCGAGTTGTGCGACTAATCCACAAATGCCGGAAATACCCGACTGTTGTAGCATTTTAGTGGCATAAGTACCTGTGGCTTCTTGAATTGCTTGTTGTTGAGCTTCTAATTTATCAAGTTTTCTTTGTCTATCTCTTTGTTCTTGAAGGAGGCGAGTTTGAGTATCTTGCTGAATTTGTAAGTCTTGTTCTACAGCCTCTAATTGTTTTGTCAAAGATTCTACTTGATAACTGGATGCTTCTTTTGACTCTTTTATCTGTTCGTTGTACTTTGTCTGATTTTCAATTTCTACTCCTAGAGTTCCTAAAGACTCCTGTTGTTCTTGAATTTGCTTTTCTAACTGGTAAATTTTTTCCCTAACTCTAGCTTGCTCAGTCCGTTGGGGGTTAACGGTTTGTTGTAGAGTTTCAATTTGATGATGAAGTTCAGCTTGTTGTTTTACCCAAGCTTCAGCAGTATCGGCAATGGCACTAGCTGACTCTCGTTGTTGATTGAGAATTTCAATAGCCCCGTTGCGGGTAGCTTCTAAAGATGAGAGATTTTGACTTTGAACAATTTTTTCTGTGGCTAATACTTCTAAATTTTGCTGGAGTCTATCTACTTCTTCCTCTAGTTGACTAAGATTAGTTTTAGTCTGATTAATAGTAGTCTCTAATTCTTTCTGCTTTTCCTGGAGTTGTCGGCGCTCCACTTCTTGGGTAGCCAGAGTTGACTGTAAAGCTAAAAGTTCCTCTTCCCCCAAAGCCTTTACTTGAGCATTAAATTTATCTAATTCAGTTTGAGCCTCCTGAATTTCAGTTTGTTTAGTCTGAATATTTTCGTTAAATTCAGCGAGGGAGCGATCGCCCGACTCAATATTTTCCCGAAGTTTCCATACCTGCTTTTGGAGATTTTGCCATCTCAGAATAGTTTGCCAGAGACTCTTTTCCTCCAACTCCCCTCGTAACTGTTGATATTTTTTAGCCTTTACACAATCTTGGGAAAGACGGTCACATTGTTTCTGCAATTCTTTTTCCACAATGCGACTTTTTTCCTCCTGCTCCTTCACCTCGTCTAATTTGCCTTTTGCCAGAGAAATTTTTCTATCGAACTGAGCCACCCCTGCCAACTCATCAATAATCTCCCGACGTTCACGAGGCTTCATAGAAATAATCCCAGTCACATCACCCTGGAGAACCACGTTATATCCTTCCGCATAAACCCGAAGTTGATTTAGTTGTTCGTGGAGCTCAGTCAGAGTACATGACTGACCATTCATATAATAAGTAGAAGTATAAGTGCCTTGTTTAGTAACTCGGAGGCGACGAGAAATACTCCACTCTAATAATGAATCAAAAGAATTAGCTATCTCGAAAGGGTCTTCAGATTCATATTCTAAAATTTTAGTTCCGTTTTCCTCTTCTGGTAGTTCTGATTCTAGTAGTTGTGACTGTGAAGAGTATTGTTCTTTATGACCATTATTTTGATTTGAGAGGTCTTCCAAATCAAAGGTGACAGTAACAATAGTTTCTACAGTTTTACGTCCAGCTAATTTATTGTTAACCAAATCTGGCAGACGTTCAGCTCTCATACCCTTGGAAGTAGATAAGCCCAGACAAAATAGAAGTGCATCGAGAATATTAGATTTGCCAGAACCATTCGGCCCAGAAACCACAGTAAAGCCGGGCAACAAAGGAATTGTCGTTGTGCCACCGAAGGATTTAAAGTTTGTCAGTTCCAGGCGTTTGATATGAACCATGAAGGCCAGTTTTCGGACTGGATAGATTTGTATCTAATTAATTATAGACAGGACTTGGGGATTGTGGCTTTTAGTTTCTAGGATTTTTTGGAGTGGTAGCTTTTATTGCGTATATGGCAATAGGAATTTTTACTCAATGGAAATTTCATCTGTA
>NZ_JBNHEP010000190.1:7731-29083 GCF_050015995.1 Dapis brunnea BLCC-M229
GTAGGTAAAAACTTTTATTGCGTATATGGCAATAGGAATTTTTACTCAATGGAAAATCACAAACATTTTCATTTTGTGAAGCTCCAAAAAATCGCGCGCCAAAGAATTTTCGGTTGCATCCTGACAAAAATTTTGATACTATAAAAACCGTAAGGGATAACTTGCCTATATACATGACTTTTTATTCAACTTTAAACTAGAGATAATATAATTTTTCAGCGATTGAACTCCGTTCCGCTTTTCGGCGGTCGCCGACATGAAACTTATAGCGAGCGCGAATGTTACAGAAAGGAAAATCAATGTAAAAGATGCCAAATTGATTAATAGGAATTTTTGCTTATGCTAATCATTGGAAACTTAAAAAGTGCAAAACCAATAATCATTTTTCAAATTAAAAATCCCCAGAGGTAAGTACCTGGGGAATATATCAAAATTTATTTATAAAATCCTATTAAGTAGCTAGATATTTCTAAATCGCTCTCTGCTTTCTAGAAAGGTTCTGTTTTTAACTGTTTTAACTCTGGAAAATTATCAATCATTTGTTTTAATTCTTCTTTTCTAAGCCAATCTAAGGATTCATAGAAATTTTTCCAAAGAGACAAAGTATGAGGATAGGTATTTATAGTTTCTTGAAATAACTCTTTCAATACAAATTGACAGTCTATAAGCTGACATCTTTTTCCTTGCTCTTCGAGTATCTGCTCAAGTAAGTATTTAATATCCTCATCTGTCATAATTTGAATAATAGGTCTAATATGTTTTTCTGCATTTTCTCTGCCAGATTGATAAGAGCCAGAATCAATAAATATGTCTATATTTATTTTGACGATTTCCTTGGCCAAAATAGCACTTTCTTTTCTCTTAGATTTTGCTTTCTTTAATTCTCTAATAAAAATTGAATGATTTTGCTCGTTAACATTGATAATGTTTTTTATAAGTAGTTATAATGTCATTTTTAATATCTGGTAATAAATGAAGCAAGAAAACTCCATAAACTTGATAAACTTCTGTTTTCTCTGCTTTTAAGAAAGACTTAAATTTTTCTATTATATTTTCAGGGCAGTCATTCCAGAACCTATCGTCTATTCTAAAAAGAACTGCTAAACTTAATAACTTATTATCAATAGTTTTGCCTAGAATATTTATAAGTTTTTCCCTTGCCAAAGATTCAAAAATATTTCTGTAATCTTTCACTAAACACTCTATAACCAATAGATAATTTTTTATTATCCTTTGCTCATTAGAAGGAATATCTAGAAAGAGAACTTTTTTCAGAGAAAGCACAATAAGATTAACCAAATATTTTTCGGAACTTACTAAGAAATGTCTACCACTTAAAAAATTTCTCACTCCTTCTATATCGTCAGGAAAATACAAACCTTCCACATCTCTTTCTAGAGCTTCCCCCGCAGCTTTTCCAATAATAGGAGGTTGACTAAGTAAAACTTCTATTGCAGTTCTAATATGTGTCCGAGCTAATTCAGGAGTTGGTTGAAATAGAAATCCTTCAGAATCTAAAACAGGATGGGCACAACGATGTCTATCTTGTTGAATTCTATCTAAATGTTCATACTCTAAATTAGTAATAATTTGAACTTTATCACGAGCATTCTTTAAAATTTCTCTTTCCCAACTTGCCACTTGCTTTTTATCAGGATTATTTCTAATTTTATCTATCTCTTCTATATTTTGTTTTGCTGCTTTATCGTGATAAGTCTCAGAAAGAATCCGAAATTTTTGGTACAAATCATATACAATAGCAATCCAAATTGAAACAATAGCAGAACGATAAGCTCCAGCAGAATAAGAGGCAATAGCTTCACCTGCATAAGCACGAATATTATCATCTTGAATTTCTAGTAAAAGTGCTTCTAGATCCGCTAACTGACTATAATTTCTCATTTGATATTTCATTTATTCCCTTCTAACTTCTAACTTCTAACTTCTACATATTACTTCCCTCGAAATAAACGAGTATGTTCCGGATTGTAAATATCATAACGCCCTACTTTTTCTGCTTTATCCAAAGCAAGACTAATCAATACTTTTAATTTTTGAATTTTAACTTCCGGGTAGCAGCTCTAGGGATTGCAATTTCACTTGATTTATAGTCCTAAACAATAGCGTACTGCTGTTTCAATTTCTTTCATTATAAAATAAATCAGCTAATTTTTACTCTTAGTTGATTAAACTTTGTAATATTTTTTTTAGTAAAAGCAGATCTTAGTAGGGCTTTAGCCCTTGAAATATCTTCGGGCTAAAGCCCTACTACAAACAAAAAAATTAGTATAATTCCAGGCATGATAAATGTTTTCAAAAAAATGTTAATGGAGTATCACGATGCCTAAAATAAAAATATTACAGGAGGATAAATCTTATACTTTTCAGTCTTATTTTGAGTTGCCTTATGAAGCAGATGAAATTCTAGCAGAGTTAAATTATTCATTAGTGAAATCTTGTTTATCTTTGCCAAAGACAACAAAAGCATTAGAAAATTTATCAGACATACAGAATAAACTAGAGGATATTTTACCTTTTGTGAATTTAAGTAATGAAACTACTAGACGAGAAATTTTAGTCTCTCCAATTTTATTGGAAATTGTTCATTTTTGTCATTGTCAGTTAAGAATTGAATATCCTTTAAAAGTCAATGATTGGTTAAAAGGTAGTTTAGATTATTTATTACTTTCTACAAATTATTTATTAGTTATTGAGGCAAAAAATCACGATTTAACCAGAGGTTTTACTCAGTTAGCTGTAGAGTTAATTGCATTAGCTGAAGTAAAACAAAATAACATTTTCTATGGCGCAGTAACAATGGGAGATGTCTGGCGTTTTGGTAAATTAAATAAAAACGACAAACAAATCACACAAGATATTAATTTATTTAAAATACCAGACGATCTCAAAGATTTAGGTGAAGTTTTAGTCGGTATTTTGGAAGGAGTAGAAAATTAAAATATTTTAATTATAAAAATCATCTCTACTCTTCTCCTTTCTTGCCTCCTAAATTCTGAGTTCTGAATAAATGATTATGTTCAGGATTATAAAGACCAGAACGCCCGACTTTTTCCAGATTCTCCAAACCAGCACTAATCACATAAAGCGTTCTTATAACTAAGTGCTTCTCCTTCTTGCATCTAAAGTTCTTGCATCTAAAGAACGAATTTGAAAACAAAGAAAAACTGTTTCTAAAGGTAATCTATTTTCATCGGATGAAACTCTAACATTAGTCGGAAAATTCCGTTGAATACTTTCGCTTTTTGTTCCTACAAATACCGTTACAACTAAAGGTAATTTATTAATAGTATCAATAGATAAAACAAAAACAGGTCTAACACCAGATTGTTCTCTGGCTTTGACAGGATTAAGATTTACAAAATAAATACCTCCTCTTTGAATAGTGATAATTAATCAATTCCATCCATTTCAGTAATTATAAATTCTCGCTCAATTAAACCTATTTATATTTGGATATCTGGATAATTTGCCATTAGTTAAATATGATTTTATCTCTTATATTCTTCAAGTATTTTAACCGATAACATATCGCCACAGGTATCTGAGCCGATTTCTTTCCTCCTAAATTCTAACTTCTGAATAAATGAGTATGTTCAGGATTATAAAGACCAGAACGCCCGACTTTTTCCACCTTTTCCAAAACCGGACTAATCACATAAAGCATTGTTCTAACTAACTCTTTCTCCTCAGTTACAACAGCCATTTTCTCCAAAGGTACAACCCAAATTCCCTCATCAGGCCATCCCAACCGATAACATATCGCCACAGGTATCTGAGCTGAATAATGTTCCATCAACTTTTCTTGTGCTTCCCAAACATAACGGGCGCTCAGATACAAACATAAACTCGCCCCATGAGCTGCTAAACTCCCCAACTCTTCTCGTGAAGGAACCCCCGTTGCTTTCCCACTAATTCTCGTTAAAATAATCGTCTGTACCAACCCAGGCACAGTCAACTCCACTTTTAACTTAGCTGCTGCATCCTGAAACGCACTAATTCCCGGCACAATTTCAAAATCAATTCCTGCTTCAGCTAAAAGTTGCATTTGCTCATAAACCGCCCCATACAAACTAGGGTCTCCAGAATGAAGGCGCACCACAGAAAAACCTTTTCTCACTCGGTCAATCATTAGAGGTAAGATTTCTTCTAGAGTTTTATTAGCGGTTCCAATAACCTCAGCATCAGGACGCACATTCCTTAACATTTGCTTGGGTACTAAAGAATCTGCATATAAAATTACATCTGCTGTAGATAAGATTTTGTCAGCCTTCAGCGTCAATAGTTCGGGGTCTCCTGGACCTGCTCCTACAATGTAAACTGCTGGTGTAAGACTTTCGGTATTTTTCATTTTCAATTAATCAAAAAATTTGTAGTGGTGTAGCGCTACGCACAAGGCAAAAGTTACTCATGCAAAAGAATCATGCATAGGTTTATACAAATTAAAAAATGGCTTGTTAATCAATGCTGACCTCAACGGCAGTTACAATACCCATACGAAAGGCAGTTCCAATTGCTTATGCTCATCGAATATAGAGGGAGTAATCCCACTCAGGATAACACCCGGAAAAGTGAGTTTATAGATAAATATTTGTCTATAAACTTACAAACTATTCAACAATTTCTTTGCTGAAATCCTTTTTTTCTGACTTTTGACTTTTGACTTTCTTTTGTTTCCGGATATGAGTATCTATATTCAGATAAATAAAATGGTAGATGCACCCTGGTTTAGCCCTAGACTTTATGCCTAGGGTTTTTTTCATTTTTTAGAGTCTATAGTTTAGTTTGTTTCTTTCACTTCTGAAGGGAAAACATCTGGCAAAGGTCGCTTCAATAAATATAACCATGCTAAACCTATTAACCCCAACAAAATACCAGCTAAACTTACGAACTGGGCAATGCGTAATGGCCCTAACATTAAACTATCAGTCCGTAATCCCTCAATCCAAATCCTTCCACTACTATAAGCAGCCATATAAACCAGAAACAAACTTCCTACTCTAAGTCGAGGTCTACCCCGCAAATCTCTAAAAAAAAGAAATATTAATAATCCAAATACCATCAAATTCCATAAAGACTCATATAGAAAAGTAGGATGGAAGTAATCAAAATTTACTAATTCCAGCGGACGATTTTCTGGAGGAATATACAACTTCCAGGGTAAATCAGTAGGACTGCCAAAAGCCTCAGAATTGAAAAAATTACCCCACCGACCGATTACTTGTCCTAAAATTAAAGAAGGAGCGACTAAATCTGCCAACTGCCAGAAGGAGATTTTATTGAGTCTGGCAAAAATCAAAGCAGCGATCGCCCCACCAATAATCGCCCCATGAATCGCAATTCCTCCTTTCCAAATGGCGATCATATCTATAGGATTTTGTTGATATTGTTCCCACTCAAACAAAACATAGTATAAACGCGCTCCAGGAATTGCAGCTAATACTAACCAAACTACTAGATCCCCCAACAAATCAGGGTTAACATGACGAAGTTTAGCTAAGTATTGGGAAAGAGTAACTCCGATTAATACTGCAGTTGCAATTAAAAGTCCATACCAACGGATTGCCAAAGGCCCCAAATCGAAAATAATTGGGCCAGGAGAAGTAAATTGAAAGCCTAAAGGTAATAAGGTCATTTCTACTGTCATTTCAGTTATCAGCTATCAGTTATTAGTTAGCCTCCCAGGTCGGAGCGGCTCTCCATTCTTCGGGAAACCTCGCCATCCCATCCTACTCCAAGCTCCCCAATTCAAATCGGCGATAGCCGTTTGGCTGCGCGACATGAAAAACTTAGTTGTGCGCTAGCTAAACGACCGCTTTTTATTCCCTTGAAAGGGGAGGCTTGAGACCTCATTTCTTGGTCATTAATCTAGCATCAAAACTACTATCAATATTCCTTCCCAGTCAAAAGTATAAAAATTTGTATGAAATAGCCACATACTAAAATGTATTATACCTGGGCATAGTATCTAAAAAATAACTTATTTAATCCTCAACTTTATAATTATTTATCAACAATAATATTAGTTTATCTTTCTGATAAGTAATCGGACATATATCAATAGCTCTGTGTTAATCAATGTAAAAATAATCCTAATTACTTAATTACTTTACCACAGAAGTGTTTAGTGTATTTACAGTACTTTACACATCTACCCAAAATTGTCTCAGAGTTTTTTCAGTGTGAATCAAGTTATTTGAAATAAATTTTACAGCACTAATTTCCACTACAACCGTAGAGAATACCTTTTGTTTTTTTCAGTTTGACATAATATTTAGCAATCTCAAGATTTAATCTTTTTTTTAGAAATCAATTCTTATTATAAAATTAAGAAATTAGAAATAATAACCAATATGTCTATATGTTGATTAAGATTGAAGAATGTAAATTTAATTTTCCGGTAGTGAAGAAATATATGGAACTATTGCAAGAACAAATTATTGCTTTGACTAAAAAAGTTGAAGTAATACACGCCATTATTGAGCAACTCAATGACAAGGTATCAAATTACATAATTGTTGAGAAAGCAAATAAATATCAAGCTATAGAAACTGATTCTAATCTGCAACAGGCAAATGAACTTAAAGAAAAATATAATTTTTTCGACCCAGAATTAGAACACAAGGATGTGCTAGTAGATGATAATCATTTAAATAAGAGTAGTCAAAATATTGATAGCGAATTAACATCAGAAATTCAAATTCAACGGCTAACAGCTCAGTTAACAGCAGCTTATAATCGAATTGCTGCTTTAGAAGAACAATTACTCTCAAAAAGAATTAAATCTTAGAGATTACAGATAGGGTATAAAAGAGGGCTAAAAATGACTTTTACGCTAAACTAGCGTCATATATTTTGATTTTAAATAGATTTGAAAAAATGCCCTTAACCCTCAATATTAGAACATTCAAAGAATATAGTAGATTAATATTATATTGCTAATTGTTTATTCAAGAAATATCAAAGGCGCAAACAAATCTTCAACAGCTTTCAGCAATTGAGTTTGATTCCAATCTCTATATAAATGAGCAGCGATCGCACAGCCCCCACAACCAACTCCTTCCTTAACATATCCCCTTTCATAAGCTTGTAGTTGAGGATAACAAGACTCAGAAAAACTAAATTGTGTCGCCATCAAAGGTACACAACCAATTTCTCGTGCTAACCCAATAGTATCTCCAGTCGAATCTTCAGCAACCCAGCGAGTTGTTCCTACCACAATATTCTCAGGTCTCCAAGCTAAAGGCAACTTTTCTGCCAATGCTTGCATCAAAGCATAAACAGCCAGCATTTGCGTTCCACCAGCCAACATTACCCCCACCTTAAGACTTGCTACCATTGCCATTGCTGCTACTACTATTTGCATCGGGTCTCCCACTGCAGCGATTAGTTTTAGAGGTTGCGACACTGGAAACCCCGAATTAAAACCAGCAACCTCCAAACCCTGACGTACCACAGCTAACTTTTGACCATGATTACATTGAGGATGACTGCTATTTACCTTACCAATAGCAGCAATACCCAAACCTAATAAAACTGCTAAAGCGGTAGTTGTTCCTCCAACTACACATTCTCCTAAAATTACATAGCTATCTTTTGCTTCATCAGCTAACTTCCGACCCCAATAACTACCTGTTTTCAGTAAATGTTGAACTTTTGCCATATCTAAAGCATGACCAGAAGTTAAACAACGAGCAGGAGCACCTCCCAAATCAATTGTTGGTACAGTTGGTTTATGGGTTAAACCAGCATTAAATAGATGAAGAGGAATATTTAGAGAATCAATAATTGCTTTTGTGATTAAAACTGGGGAAGCACCAGCGTCGAGGGGTGGTAATGGATATTGGGGTTGTGGTTGTAGACCATTATATAGAAATTCCACATCTGCTAAACAAGTATATTGGCGGTCTTGTGGTGTTGCTCCTGCCGCAGAAATTCCTGGAATTAGACCTGTATCTGTAAATCCTAAAATACAGGCAAAAATTGGTTGAGAACCTTGATACTTTTGCAGCCAATTTTTTCCCTCTTGTATCTGGGTATAAACACGAATCATTAATTCAATTATCAGTTATAGTAATCATATCTCAGTTGTAATTAGGAGTCAGGAGTCAGGAGTCAGAATATAAAAAAGACATCTGGTGAAAATCAAAAATAAAATCAATTCTTATCCATAAATTATCAATTACTTCTCTCTGTTCCCAGTTAAGTGTTCCCTCTTTTCTGGAAAGGTCTAAAGATAGATTTTGATTTATCTTAATTGTTTAGGACTTACGCAGAGACCATGTATGTAGCGCAAAAAACTATAACGTTATAGTTTTTGAACTCTACATATAGTACCTTTGCGTAAGTCCTGTTGTTCTTAAATTCTATCAAAATCATTCCTGATTGCTATATCAATTATCAAAAGGTACTTTTTCAAAATCCTCTCTAACCATTTCTCCTACTCCCCTACTCCCCTACTCCCCTACTCCCTAACTAATCATAATCCAGCAAAATTTGTACCCATTTAGGAGGTCTGGGAATAGAGTTTCCGATCCGGTCTAGTAACAATAAAGCCACCAAATGGACAACAAATAAATAGATAATATTATTCACAAGAACCATGATTAAAGCCATCAGTTGAATTAATAGCAAACTTGGTTGAGCCAATAATCCTAATTTGACAAATCCCCATTCTACTAATTCCGTAACTTGTGTAGTTAAGTATATCCAGAGGTCTTGCCCTAACAAAATCGAAAGTAACCAAAGTCGAAAAAAGAAACCAATAGAGCCAAGTAGAGAACCTAAACCAATAGAAATTAACCAATTTCCGCCTCTTTTCCACACCGCTCCTAACATTACTCCCATCAAAGCAAAAGGAATTACAAATAAAATGCTGCGAGTTGGCCCCATAAGCACAGATAAAAGTAATCCTGATACTGTTGCACCCATCCAAGATGCACGGTTTCCCCAGCGTAAATAAAGTAAAGCAATTGGTATGGGGAAAAAAACCTTTAATAAAGGCCCCATCGGAAAATAATAGTTGATGAACCAAATCAAGCTGGCGGTACTGGCCAGAAAAGCTGTTTCTACTAGAACTAAAGGTTTATCTTCTCTGTGGGTCGATGGTTGTTTTTGATCTGAAATTGTTTTCACAGACTTGGTTTTGATTTTTGGTTTTTAACTTTTACAGGAGTTACGCACCTAAACAAGAAACCGGATTTATTACCCTGATTATTCTTGTTCAAACCAGGAAATTTCATTCCTAAAAAATTGTATTTAAGTCATTAATTCTGACTCCTGAGGACTGAGGACTGACTCCTAATTTTAAACAAGTGTACGTTCCAAAGCGTGTAGGTCAGGAATACATAAAGTATCGCGATCGCGCTTAATTAATAACTTTTTCTCTAATTTACTTAAGACTCTAGTTACTGTTTCTCTGGCTAAACCACTCAAACTACTTAGCTCTCTGTGAGGCAAATTAGGAATTTCTGTTCCTTGTTGGGAATGTGTACCTTGGCCTTCTGCTAGAAAGAGCAAAATATCTGCGACCCTTGCCTGAGCATCTGCTTCTCTTAATCTAAGTCGTCGATTCACTTGTCGTAAGCGTCTGGCCATTAATTGTGCTAATCGGATTCCTGCTATGGGTTCGGTATTAATGAGATGGGCAAAATCCTGAGCTGGCATATTACCAATTAAAGTAGGAGCTAAAGTAATTACATCAGTAGAGCGAGGCACTTCATCTAGAGCTGCCATCTCTCCAAATAATTCTCCTTTGCCCAAAATATTCAGTGTTACTTCTTTACCATCTAAATTATAGGTGCGAATCTTTACCCACCCATCTAAAATGAAGTATACTGAAGTCCCCCAATCATTTTCCAGTAAGATTACCTGATTGGGTGGATGTTGACGGCTGACTACATGAATCACTGCTTTTTCTAATGCCTCTTCTGGTAAGCCCTCAAAAAATGGGGTGGACAGCATTAATTGCTTAATATTTGACTGGGGGTCGCGACTGTGCCTATCTTCCATGAGGTTATCTGTTCCATTAATTTAGGGCAGGAGATTTAGCCCAGAGGTAAATTATAAATTAATAATGAAAATCAATATATTTTGCTAGAAAATTGGCTATTTTCAAGAATCTTAAAGCCATAGAGTAATACCGTTTCACGGAATTCAGAATTCAGAATTCAGAATTGAGAAGTTAGATTGGATAGGCTAAAAACTTTTACAAGACAACAGTTTGAGGCAATTATTTGACATTTAAAGTTTGAAACTATTTGTGACATCTTTAAAGTGAATTGGTATAACAATAAATAATTGTAGATTTTTGCTTTAGCAATGGCTGTGTATGACTAGCAATACTGGGCAAATCTATAACTAAAAACAATTTTCAAGGCCATTTTTTAGCTAAATACAGCCGTAGAGTATATCATACTATAAATTTTCTCAATAAGCTTGACTATAAATGATATAGATGGTAAAGCAAACCGACTGATATTAAATGATAAGTCTTTAGCTTAAGCAGGTACAAAAAATTCACAAAATTAATTACACATTTTGTCAGACTGAATCCCTTATAGTGTATGCCTCACATCAAATTAGGGTAGTTAAACAATTTTGTAATGGTGCTTATAAGGAATAGAATTTCAGCTATAACAGGAATAATACCGTGTTATTGTCACCTAAATCTAAACATTTTAACAATACACAGAATCAAATAACTCACTATTAATAGTTAAATTTATCTCAAACTTCCAGATCAAGTAGGAAAAAGAAAGGAGAAATTTGACTGGATTATACTCTTAGAAGTTCTATAATTCTTACTGAAGGTGATTGAAAGAGGTGGTACTCTTGAAGAAGCAGAATAACAGAATCCAAGCAATAATCAGGGAGATAGATGAGGTGCTAAATCAGTCTAGCAGCCAAAGTTCTCCTCAAATTCTCGCAGAAACACTGAGAAAAACCCAAAAAATACTACAGGAAATGCTGGATTATCTGACTCAGGATGTAGATCAAACTCGGAATCTACAGTTACTATCTGTTGACCCATCTTTAACTCCAGAAGATACTATTGACCTTCAGCTCAAGCAACATCCACAACAAATAGAAGAGTTTTTTGCCCCTATTAATCAGTATTTACAAGAAGATTTCACAATACTTAAACAACAACGACAAGCTCTGCGAGAAGAAATTAGGCAACTTGAACAGCAAAGACAAGAAAATTATGCCCTAGCTCAACAATACGCTAAACAGGAGCAAATTATTTCTGAGTTTTCTCAAGCTTTACTTGGCCCAGTTAAAGAAACATTGGTGGAACATTTGTCTGAGTTAGCAACTCAACATCTATCTCCTAGTCAGAATGCTTTAGACTCTAGCAAAAATCTTTACCAACAGACTGTTAAGGATATTGAAACTTCTGCGGTTATGAAAATTTCAGAGGATAAAGTAGAGGAATTTTCTAACTTTGAAAACTCATTTGTTGATGATTCAAATAGTAATTATAGTGAGCCAAAAAAGCTAAATGAAGAAGATTATGTAGAAGCTAATATTGCTACTGAAAATATTCAAATGAAAAAACTATCTCCTGAAATAGATGAATTAAATAATCCGATAAATAAAGTAGTATTGCCTTACCCAGGTTATGAGTTTGTGAAAAGACTAGAACCAGAATCAAAAATAACAGAAACAGAAAAAAAAAATATCCAACTAGATAAGTCAAATAATCAAGAATATTCTCGCGAAAATCAATATAGTATTGATGAAAAGCAAGATTTAGAAACAGTTAAAAGTAACAACCAGGAAAATGAAATTTTAGCTCAACTAGCACCTCCTAGTTTTGAAGAGAATTATCAAGAAGGACAAAACTATCAAAATCAAGCTGTCTCAATCAAAGATGGAGGACTACTAACTCCAGAATTAAAATTAGACGCATCAGAAAATAGAGAAAATTTAGACAATACAGAAATACTTGAATCTCTTAGTAATCTATTTGGAAAGCTAGAGGTTAATGAAGTAGAAACTAAAAAGTTAATTGCTCCTAGAGAAGCTCAAGAAATTCAAAAAAATATAAATAACTTCACAGATGAATCAGAAGAAGAAACATATATTCAAGCACCTGTAACTGAAAGTCTCTTACCTTTAGAAAAACCAGATGAAAAACCAGAAGAATTATTATTAAGTAGTAACACCCTAGAATATTTACGTTCTGATTTGGAAAGTTTAGAGGAAATAGATGTCGATGAATTAATAGACGATCCTGGACACACTCAATTACAATTAGGAAAAGACCAGGGTGTAGATTCAATAGAAAATACTCATGATTCGATAGATAATAGTTTGGTTACTGGTTCAGAAGAAAAAGTTACTAAATTAGAGGATTTATTTGTGAATATTGATGATATTTCTCACGAATCAACGGTAAGTAACCAGGAAAATATCTATACTTCAGCAGAAAATACAAACAATGAACTAATTCTAGAAGATATTTTAGATAGCTTAACACCTACAACAGACGAAGAAGAAATAATAGAAACCGATAATCAGGAATTTTTAGCTCTAGAAACTCTACTTGAAGACCCTCAAAATTTAGAAAAAAAAAATTGAGTTCATTAGAAATGGAACCAGATACAACACCACATCAAACAACTTCACCATGGTATTTAGGAATTGACTTTGGTACTACTGGTATTTCTGCAGCATTATTGAATCGCAGAAGTGGCGAAATTTATCCTATATATTGGGAGCTGGTAGGAGCTAAACCAGAATTAGATATTCCTGAAATTAATCGAGAATTTACTCTCTCCACAAAAACAGTTAAAACAGATTTTAATTCCGTCAAAAAAATCTATAGGCTACCATCAATTGTTTATATAGCTCAAAAATCAGAAATATCTGACAATGCTCAAGAGGAAACTATTGAAGCAAAACCTTTATTACTAGAAGATTTTAAGCCTAGTTTAAAAGTTACTATCCCTTACATTTCAATTAAATTTAAAAAGCAAAAATTACAAGAGAAACCAGAAGAGTCTTTTCTCCTAGCTCCTAATTTTTCTGCTACAACTTCCCACGAACCAGTTTTGCAATGGTCTGAAAAACATCAAATTCCTCTAAGCTTAGTTAAACAGGGGTTAGTAACTTTATTGAAGACTATTCAACCTCAAGGTAATGTCCAAAACTCTATTTCTCTGATTGAGAAAGACACTCAAACAGCAGTTATTACCAATAACTATGTTTGTGGTGCAGTGGGATTAGAACATGAAACTTTTGTCTCAGCTTTGGCACAATTAGAATCTGTAATTATGGGTTCTCCCGCAAGTTGGCCAGAAGCTTATCGCTTTAATCTTCGGGAGGCAGTTTTAGAAGCAGGTCTGGTTAAAAATGTCAATCAAGTAGTTGTGATTGAGGATGCGATCGCCACGGCTTTATCAGAATTAACTTCAGTAACAGAAAATACAGAAAATTATGCCATCTCAGAGTTTAGACGGGGTGGAATTTTAATTGTGAATGTGGGGGCAAGTACAACAGAATTGGCCTTGGTGAATTTACCGGAAAATGGGCAAAATTTAACATACTCTCACTTCCATTGTCATAGTTTTGCTTATGGAGGTCATGCTTTAGATCAAGATATTATTTGTCAACTGTTACTAAAAGATGATGATGTAGGGAGTTTAGGCAAGAATCAAAAAGATCGGGAAAAATCTGGTCAATTATGGCCTCGCCCAGGTTATCCAGATTTGTCAATCAGGTATCAACTACAGCAGTGGTTACAAAGTTCATCCTATAGACAAGAATTATTAGTAACAGCTCGTAATTTAAAGGTAATTCTGCCATCGGAAAAAGAATTTACTTTGAATATAGGAGATAATATCAAGTATTTACAACAAAAAGATTTAGAAACTAAGGTATTGGAGCCTTTTGTAAAACAATTAAATCAGGAGTTGAATAATTTTTTGAGTAAGGTAGGAATATCTCCTGTAGGAATTAACCGTGCTATTTGTACAGGAGGTAGTGGTTGTTGGAGGGCGCTCGCTCAATGGTTACGTCAAAAATTACCTAACGCAATTATTGTACAAGATGCAAAAGTTGAGTCAGAAAATGTAGAGTTAGGGCAAGAAAATGAGCAGCGATCGGATAATTGTTTATCTCAGATAGAAGATATTAAAGTAACCATTGGTCGAGTTGCTTATGGTTTAGCTATCTTACCTCTCTATCCACAAATAGTAAATATACCTCAGCAACAATACAATGATTATTTTCTACTTTGGGAGATACTACAAGTTTTTTCAGATTACCCTTTATCTGTCAAAGAAATTTTTCAATTATTAGAGAAACGAGGCATAAATACTCGTGTTTGCCAAGAAAAAATCCAGACTATTTTAGCAGGAAAATTACCTCCTGGTTTAATCCCTTCTCACGAAGATTTAATTCTATTAAGTGAAGTTTCTCAACAAAATAATGATTATCAAAATTTAAAAGAAAAACCTCTTTTTTATCGGGAAACTGATAGTAATAGATATGAATTGAATGATGAACAAGCAGAATATGTACGAGAATATTTAACTAAGCTAGTAGCTGGCAGTGGGCAAAAACTAGAGGAACCTTTAATAATTAATAATTAATGATTTTTATAGCGGTTTTAATTAACATAGAATACAGCTATTAGGTTTGTAATTATTGAACTTCAAACATACTTATATTTTTTCTGTAGTCTACCTTTGTGAAAACCGCTATAATTGTTATATCAAATTCATGCATAGATAGTTACAGTAAAATGATGACAAAACTGTTAGTAGATTTGCTGGCGAAGTCGGGGAGAATAATCAAATTATCCCTTTATAAAAACAATTTATTATAGTTATTAAGACTATTTTTAGTCAATCATGGAACAGTTTTACTCTCAGAAAAAATAAATATTATAAATTATTACCTCTTGACTCCTGACTCCTGACTTCTGACTTCTAAGAACAAACCCACTGTAGCAATATTTTATGAAATTGGTATTAATTGCTGAAATAGTAATGGTAGAGTAGACAAGAACAAATTATCCTGGGTACGGGAGCCAGATGCTCCGACTGCCTTGTTTGATAACAATAATAATTAGCTGAAAACCTAATAAAGTGCGAGCATCTTGCTCGCTAGTAGTGTACCTAACTCAGATGAAATATGACTTCTAACTTCATACTGCTTCTGGACCCAAAGGAATAATTCCACCAGGGTTAAGAGGAAAAAGATTACCATAATAATCCTTTTTCACTGCCTCTAAATTACAAGTATCTGCTATTCCTGGAAGTTGATATAAATCTTGTAGATAAACACTCAAATATTTATAATCTTTAATTCTCCGTAAGTTACACTTAAATAACCCATAATAAACAATATCAAAGCGGAATAAAGTAGTAAATAAACGTACATCTGCTAATGTTACTAACTCCCCACAAAGATATCGACTTTTAGAAAGTGTATTGTCAATTTCATCTAAAGTAGTAAATAATTCCCGACAAGCTTTTTCATAAGCCTCCTGACTTTGAGCAAACCCACAACGATAAACTCCATTATTTACTGTGTGGTAAATCTTTTCATTCCACTCGTCTATTTTTGCTTTTAATTGTTCTGGATAAAGGTCTAGATCGGGATTTTTAGCAAACTGATTAAATTCAGCATTGAGAATAACAATAATATCTGCACTTTCATTATTAACAATAGTTTTTGTCTGGTCATCCCACAATACAGGTACAGTGGCACGCCCATTGTAACCAGGCTGTGCTAACTTATATAATTCTGGTAAAGTACCACATCCTTCTTGTTCATCTTCAAATACCCAAATACCTTTATCCCCTGCTGGAGAAGCAATAGTTACTGATATAGCATCTTCCAAACCTTTCAGCGCTCTAACAACAAGAGTTCGATGTGCCCAAGGACAACCTAGTCCAACAAATAGACGGTAGCGTTTGGTAGCTGGTTGATATTTATTTTCTGTTTGTATACCTACTGTTTCTCTAAATAGACTAGCTGGACGAATGTATTCTCCTGAATTATTTCTAGGAGCAAGTCTTGACATCATTATTTGCCAGAGTGTTGTCCAAACCCATTTTCCTAATTTAATTGTTAGAGAAGGTGGAAGTGATTTGCGTTTGTTAACCATTTTTTTGATAATAAGTGTTTGATATTGACATACTGATCTATAAAACTGATATGAAGCGTCATATTAAGCGACAATAAGCGTGTATAGCATTCTAATTTACTTCATTTTTTTCCGAAAGTCCAGGTATTGAAGTTGCTTTGACCTCAAGCTCTTTCCAGATGAAAAATTTGGCGTTTTAATAGGAACGTCCAGTAAATTATTAGAGATGTTTAATAACTATATTAATTTATGAAATTAGAAACTAGAAAGGTACGCTATACGTAGCGTACCTGCATAAGTCCTGATTAGATATTAGAAGAAATTAACTTGAAGTCTTTGAGAGATGAACCAAAACAAATTTAGTTAGGAGGCGATCGTATTTTCTTATATTTGAGAATTTTAAGGAAAAAATTACCATCTTTACAACCTTCATAACTACAAGGGTAATTATCTTCAAAAGTTAGGGCATTTTCATTATCAACGTTATTACCATTGTCTTTATAGACATATTCAGCTAAGATAAATAGCTCGGTGAAACAGGTGTATTCTTTTCTGTTCATAGACATATTCAGCCAAGATAAAGATACCGGTGAAACAGGTGTATTCTTGCATAAACTTCAGAGAAGAATGATGTCATTTGATATCTTCTGAAATGGTTTGAAATAAGTTTTGAAGCCCTTGATTTTCGTAATCATTCATCTCAATTTCTTCTATTAGGCAATTTAGAGATTCATCTTTACTAGCAATATCTAATATTTCTGCCATACGATCCGCCTCATCTTCAGAAAGTGTTGAAAGAGATATTAAACGACAATACTCTTCTGCTAATAAAGATAAATTCTGATTGAATTGGTATAGAGTTTGATGCATGATTTTGAGCTTAAGTTGTGATTGGAGTCAATTTCAATCACCTGGATAATAGAGCAAGAAGGAGTGAGAAACCCCTTCATTCTACATTCAAAAGAACATTAAATTCTAAGCTGACAACTTATTAGATTTAACAGAAGAGAAAAAGTCTTTTTTAAGCTTTTTCAAAGCTCGACTTCCTCTTTGTCTAGCATTAGCTTCAGTTAAGATTTCTCCTGTAGAAGCTAAAGTATCTACAATTTCTTTCCAAGACAAATTTTGAAAGAATCTTAGCTCTAAAATATGACGATCTTTTTCACTTAGATTTTCAAGTGATTGCTTTAAGATAGCTAGTTGTACTTCGTTATTTTCTTAGCAGCTTTTAGAAGAAACTTGGCGCTCTATAAATTCGGAGTCTGCTTGCTCTTTTTGTTGTTGTCGGCTCATCTCCCGAATAACATTGTACGAAGTCACTCGAATCCAAGCTCCAGGGTTTTTGATATTTTCTCCAAAGTTTATTTTGTTAGTTCCTCTTAGATATACTTCGGAAACTACATCATAGAAATCGACCTGTTCTAGATGAAACTGTTTAAGACTACGCTTGATATAGTGAGCCAAAACAATTAAAGATTCCCGATCTTGAGGATTGTTTATTTTGTTTGGTTGTAATAGACCTTGAATTGCTAAGTCAAATGACTTTTTTGCATCGGGTCGTAGTTGCATCTTTTAACTCCTATGGTGACATGAAACCTCACCTCCTTGTTTTGAGATTTTTTAGTTTTTGGTTCTTTTCTTCACTAGGTGAAATTGTTTTAGCTCACTTAAACAATTGAAGACTTTGGATGCACCGGATCACTTATCTTTTTCACCTACAATATTGTGAAAAGTTTTTGGAAGTGTGACATATTTAGGAAAAAAAATTTGAATGTCACTTAACCCTTCGTATCAGCACAAAAAAATAGAAAACTCCCACAGGTTAGCGGGAGTTCGGGAGATATCTTTTATCTCTTCAAATTATTTAGAAGGTAATCACAAAACAATATGAACAATACAAAAATTAGAGACTTTGTTTTAGCTGGTGTCGCCAGCACTTTAGTTGGAGGTACGTTAATCCTAGCTATTATCGATAAAGACTATCGTTCTTCCTTTGTCGATCTGGCTCAGGTCGGAGTCGGTGGTTATATTGGCCTAACTATTCCTAAATCTAAATCTGAAGGGGAACAGGATAAGTAAAATTATTGGTAGTCCTGTATAGCAACCATTTGGTATCTTTTTCAATAGGACTTACGCATTCACGCTATATATAGTTTGTATTTGGTGATTATTTTAGTTTTTGCCACACAATTATCCCTTGGCGTAAGTCCTTCCTGTTCAAGCCAAATTAGCTTAACTTTATATTATTTACAGTTTGTTGAATATTTCCTTGCTGACTTGGGTTGGATATTAGTGATACCAATTTTCAAACTAAATTGTATTGAATAGTAATCATACCATTGGCTCCACCATCAACTCTCCAAGACAAAATCCCACAACAGCGCATTCTGTGGTTTATGAAGTATAGTCATACTAGCTTTTTAAATAGTTTTTGAAGTAATGACAAAATTAAATTCAATTCCCGTTTCACCTAAATTAGAACCTAATTCTTTGTTTGTTGCTTTGCATGGCTGGGGAGCTAACTGTAATGATTTAACACCTTTTGTACAAGAGTTAAATCTCCCTGATTATTGGTTTGAATTCCCAGACGCTCCACTACCTCATCCTGAAGTTCCTGGAGGAAAAATGTGGTACGATTTGTCCAATCAAGAATACCAAGGTTTAGTGGAAAGTCGGCAAATGTTGATTGATTGGCTGGTTTCTTTGGAAAGTAAAACAGGGATACCTTTATCCAAAACTATTCTATGTGGTTTTTCTCAGGGTGGGGCAATGGCTATGGATGTAGGAGTAACTTTACCATTAGCAGGCTTAATTATTTTAAGTGGCTATTTACATTCTCCACTTCAACCATCTGTAGAAAAATTACCTCCCGTTTTGATTGTACATGGTACAGGAGACCCAGTTGTACCTATTCAACAAGGCAGACAATCTCGTGATTCTTTCACAAATTTAGGGGCAAATATACAGTATCAAGAATTTGATATCGGGCATGAAATTCGCCCGGAAATTTTGAAATTAATGCGAAGTTTTGTTATAGATGTTATAGCAAAAGTCTAGAAAGACTATTATATTAAATAGAGATTTTAATAGTACTCTATTTTAATTAATCTTTCAGCAGATGCCATTTCAGGGAGGTTGGTTTTGATGCAAACTGTAACCCGTTCCTTACAGGAAATTTCTAATTTCACTACAGATGATGTAGCTAAGTTGGCTTTTCGTCTGGAGGAAGATGACTATAAAAATCCTTTTGACGGGTTAAATGATTGGCACATGCTACGAGCGATCGCCTTTCAACGTCCAGAGTTAATTGAACCTTATATCCATTTATTGGATCTAGAGCCTTGTGATGAGGCTTAAAAAAATATGGGGAATTTGCAGTTAGTAATTTAATATTTTTTTTATTTGGGAGTGTTGATTTTTTGAGATAATAAATAACACTCCTTATTATTTGGTCAGAAAGTGGGTTTTTATAATTTTTAGATGTCTGTTTTGTGAGATATCTAATAGACATCTCCAAAAATAAAAAATCAATTCTTATTCATAAATTATCAATTATTTCCCCCTATTCCCTATTTTATGGAGATATATAATAGCAATTTTTACTCCCTACTCCCTACTCCCTGCTCCCTCTTTAAAATATTATGAGTAGAAAAGTTTTAATTGGTATTTGTGGTGGTATTGCAGCTTATAAAGTTTGTGAAGTAGTTTCTACTTTAGTAAAATCTGGAGTTGAAGTTAGAGCAATTTTAACCGATGCTGCTCAACAATTTATTACACCTCTAACTTTATCTACTCTCTGTCGTTATCCCGCTTATACAGACCAAGATTTTTGGCAACCTTCTCACGGACGTCCGCTGCATATTCAGTTGGGAGAGTGGGCAGAAATAATAGTTATTGCTCCCCTCACAGCAAATACTTTAGCAAAATTAGTCTATGGTTTTGCAGATAATTTGCTGACCAACACCATTTTGGCTTCTAGTTGCCCCATTTTATTAGCCCCGGCGATGAATACTGATATGTGGGAACAAACAGCGGTACAACGAAATTGGCAACAAATATTGACAGAAAAACGATATTATGGTATGTACCCTGGTGCTGGAATTTTAGCTTGCGATCGCATTGGTCAAGGTCGAATGGCCGAACCGAGGGAAATAGTGACAAATATAAAATCTTTATTATACACAGCAGGTAAAAGAGATTTAGCAGGTAAGAAAATATTAATTAGTGCAGGAGGAACGCGGGAACATTTAGACCCTGTGAGATTTATTGGTAATCCTTCTACAGGTAAGATGGGAATAGCTTTAGCTCAGGCGGCATTCCATCGGGGAGCAAATGTAACTTTCGTGCATAGTATTTTGGGAGAGTTGCACTTGTCAGGGGTAAAAATTATAGAAGTAGTGAGTGCTGCTCAGATGCAGCAAGCAATGTTAGCTAATTTTGCAGAAGCAGATATAATTGTAATGACTGCTGCGGTAGCAGATGTAAAACCTGCTGAATATAGTAGTGAGAAATTACCCAAGCGATCGCTACCAAATTCATTACCTTTGACACCAGTACCGGATATTGTGGCAGAGTTGGGAAAATTAAAGCAGCCTCACCAATATTTAATTGGTTTTGCAGCACAAACTGGAGATATTGTTGCGCCTGCTTTGGAGAAGTTGCGGGTGAAAAATTTAGATGCTATTGTTGCTAACCCTATCGATCGGGAAGGTGCGGGTTTTGGCAGTAATACAAATCAGGGAATTTTTCTGGATGCGGAAGGGCGTCGGTTAGATATTCCCTCTTGTAGTAAATTAGAGATGGCGCATCATTTGTGTGATTTTTTTGTAGGGGCGGGTTTCACCAAAAATCTTGTGATAACTGATTGATTTCTCTAAACCCCCCCGCTTTGATGGTGTATGATATCACCAGGGGGTGGGTTTATTTAATTTAACGTTTATCCCGATAAATTTGGTGTGGAGCCCGCCCCTACCTCATCAACGTGGCATATTTTAGTTCGCTAAATTATCGCAATTTCTAAAATGTTGTAATAGTATGAAGATTTGATGAAGTCTGATCTAGGAATTTACACTGTATGAAGATTTGATGAAGTTGGCGAAATGCTCTTGACACTAGGGAGGGGGGTGGAATAGGATCATAAATAAATTTGTTAATTGCATACCGTAGAAACACTTATGAAACGTATCCACTCAATATGATGGGGTAGGGAATGATTATAACTGCCAAGACCAA
>NZ_JBNHEP010000191.1:0-530 GCF_050015995.1 Dapis brunnea BLCC-M229
AGAACCAGAGCCTACTCCAGAGCCAGAGCCTACTCTAGAACCAGAGCCTACTCCAAAGCCAGAGCCTACTCCAGACCCAGAGCCTACTCTAGAACCAGAGCCTACTCCAGACCCAGAGCCAGAGTCAACTCCAGAGCCTACTCCAGAGCCTACTTTAGAACCAGAGCCTACTCCAGAGCCAGAGCCTACTCTAGAACCAGAGCCTACTCCAGAGCCAGAGTCAACTCCAGAACCAGAGTCAACTCCAGAACCAGAGTCAACTCCAGACCCAGAGGCAACTCCAGAACCAGAGGCAACTCCAGAACCAGAGGCAACTCCAGAACCAGAGGCAACTCCAGAACCAGAGACCAACAACCCCCCTGTAGCTGTAGACGACAGTGCCATCACAGATGCCAATGTTGTACTTGAAAACGAAAATGTCCTCCTGGGAGACACCGACCCAGACAATGACCAATTAACCGTCACCGCAGTTAATAGCAACAGTAGTGACATTGGTCAAGAAATCACCCTGCCATCAGGAGCATTACTAA
>NZ_JBNHEP010000191.1:630-10446 GCF_050015995.1 Dapis brunnea BLCC-M229
CACTCTGCCAGTGGGAGAAACAGCAACAGACAATTTCACCTACACCATCAGTGATAGCAATGGTGGCACAAGTACAGCCACAGTCACAATTACTATTAACGGCCAATTTGAACCTATTCCTGAACCTCCTGTGGAGCAACCAGAACCTCCAACCAATAACCCCCCTGTGGCTGTAGACGACAGTGCTATCACAGATGCCAATGTGGCGATCGAGAATGAGAACGTTCTAGTGGGAGACACAGACCCAGATAATGACCAATTAACTGTCACTGCAGTTAACAGCAACAGTAGTGACATTGGTCAAGAAATCACCCTGCCATCAGGAGCATTACTAAGATTAAATAGTGACGGCACATATAGTTATAACCCCAATGGTCAATACGACACTCTGCCAGTGGGAGAAACAGCAACAGACAATTTCACCTACACCATCAGTGATGGTAACGGTGGTACAAGTACAGCAACAGTCACAATTACTATTAACGGTCAATTTGAGCCAGAAATTCCTGTGGATGAAATTCCTGTAGAAGAAACTCCTGTGGATGAAATTCCTGTAGATGAAACTCCTGTGGATGAAATTCCTGTAGAAGAAATTCCTGTAGAAGAAATTCCTGTAGATGAAACTCCTGTAGAAGAAATTCCTGTAGATGAAACTCCTGTAGAAGAAACTCCTGTGGATGAAATTCCTGTAGATGAAACTCCTGTGGATGAAATTCCTGTGAATGAAATTCCTGTAGAAGAAATTCCTGTGGATGAAATTCCTGCGGATGAAATTCTATTAGAAGAAACTCCTGCGGATGAAACTCCTGTAGAAGAAACTCCTGTGGATGAAATTCCTGTGGATGAAATTCCTGTAGAAGAAACTCCTGCGGATGAAATTCTATTAGAAGAACCTCCTGTAGAAGAAACTCCTGCGGATGAAACTCCTGTAGAAGAAACTCCTGCGGATGAACCTCCTGTAGAAGAAACTCCTGCGGATGAACCTCCTGCGGATGAACCTCCTGTAGAAGAAACTCCTGTAGAAGAAACTCCTGCGGATGAACCTCCTGTAGAGGAAACTCCTGCGGATGAACCTTCTGTGGATGAACCTCCTGTGGATGAACCTCCTGTAGAGGAAACTCCTGTAGAGGAAACTCCTGCGGATGAACCTCCTGCGGATGAACCTCCTGTAGAGGAAACTCCTGCGGATGAACCTTCTGTGGATGAACCTCCTGTGGATGAACCTCCTGTAGAGGAAACTCCTGTAGAGGAAACTCCTGCGGATGAAACAATTATAGAAACTTCTCAAATAGAAATAGAGCATGACAGTCTCTGTCCTCCACCTCCAACCATAGAATTTCCAGATTTACCTGTTGTACCTTCTATGGTTTTAGAACCTAATCAATTTGAAGAGTTCTTATTCGGTACAGCAGCAGATGAATTTATCAAAAGTAGTAGAGTTGGCCAAGCTACTGATGGCCTAGGTGGAAACGATACCATGGAAGGTAGTGCTGTTCCTGACATCATTTATGGTGGCTTGGGTGAAGACCGAATTTTTGCTAATCGTGGTCGTGACTTTGCTAATGGCAAGGAGGAAGCTGATTTTATCAACACTGGGAAAGGATATGATACTGTTCGTGGTGGTAAGGGTAATGACATTATCTGGGCTGACATTGGTAATGATATAGTCCTAGGTGACAAAGGTCAGGATATCTTATGGGGTGGTACTACTGGTGGTACTGATAAAGATTTATTAGGTAGTGATACCATGAACGGTGGTAGAGGTAATGACTACCTAAACGGTAACCGTTACAACGATCTACTAATGGGTGGTAAGGGTAATGATGAAGTCCGTGGTGGTAAGGGTGATGATATCCTGTTCGGACAACAGGGTGACGATATGTTGATGGGTGAGAATGGCGATGACCAAATTGTTGGTGACCCCAGTTCCAATTCTTCAGCAGAGGAAATAGGAGAAGATTCTGTGAATGGAGGTCGGGGTAACGATGTTATTGAAGGGAGTCGTGGAAACGATCTAATTAATGGTGGTAAACAAGATGATTTCGTCTTTGGTGGTAAGGATAATGATTTAATCTTTGGCGACCAAGGTGACGATACTCTCTTAGGAGAGGCAGGAGATGACACAATTTATGGTGGCAACAATAGCGTTATTGATGCTGATGTGTCAGGCAGAGACTTGATTTCTGGCGGTGCCGGAAATGACTTCCTCAGTGGGAACTATGGTGCAGATACTATTCTTAGTGGTACAGGTAATGATATTGCACAAGGTGGTAAGGATGATGACATTTTATATGGTCAAGCAGGAGACGACCTTCTGTTTGGCGATCGAGGTAATGATACTATCTGTGGTGGTGAGGGCAATGATACTATCTATGGTGACAACCTTGAACTTTCAGCAGCAATTGGCACAGAAGGTTTCCAAGATGTGTTATTAGGAGGTATGGGAAATGACCTGATATTTGGTAATCAAGGCCAGGATATATTATGGGGTGAAGATGGTGATGACCTCCTCAATGGTGGGGGAGATGATGATACTTTAACTGGCGGTAGTGGTAGCGATCGCTTCCTACTCAACGTTGGTCAAGGTTCAGACATCATCACCGACTTCAATATCAATGAAGATTGGCTAGTTTTGGGTGATGGATTAGTTTTAGATGAACAACGCCTAACTATTGAGGCAGTTGCCAATAATACCCAAATCTTCTGGGATAATCAACTTTTAGCTACTTTAGAAAATACAGTGACTACCCCAGAAGAAATCACAACTAAGTTAACTACTATCAATGATTCTTCTTTCTTCTAATCACATGATAGAATAGTCTCCTGGAGTGAGAAGTATTTAAGTAAAATTAATTGTGCATTAACTTCTCACTCATTTGAGCTTTAGTATATAATTAGATATCTCTAAAAAATAATGTAGGGAGGTTTCATGGAACATTTCTAAAAATTTTGATAGCAGGTTTTAGGTATCATCAAAAACATTGCTGAATCTTACTAATCACTTAATCAGGAATTTGGGTAATAAGTATAGCATTATTTTGGGGAATTGACATTAAATATAGCAATCAGGAATCAAATGTGAGAATTGAGGTATTCCTTTAAAGGATAGAATATAGCAGTTATCTTATGAATAAAATACATTTTCTTCTTCCCTGTTCCCTGTTGCCCTGTTCCCTGTTGCCCTGTTCCCTGTTGCCCTGTTCCCTGTTGCCCTGTTCCCTAAAAGTCTCCAATATCTCATAACTCAAATCATATTGCTATAGTGATATTCATCACTAAAAATTACTCATCTACTTCACTTTGTTGTATTTAAATCGCTCACTTTCTCCATACCAAAAAATCACCTTCATTTTACTTATAGCTCACCACCATCCCCAGAAATTAGGGGGATAATTAAAGTGTAAAGTTAAAAACTCAAAAACTCAAGGAGGCAAAAACAATCAAAAATCAACTTTCCCGATCGCTGGTTTAACTAGCTCCTTTCAATTCCAAGTAATTCTAATACTACTGTTGAATTCAGTAAAGATTTACTAGACTTCAAACCAACACTTGGATTCTTCATTTATCATAAGCTGGTTAAATCAGTTTGATAAGATTTGCATAATTTTTAATAATTAGTATAGATTACTTTAATTTAATACCATTTTCAAGAATTTTTGCAAAGGCCAAGCTTTTATGATAGAGAATTATAGGAGTTTATTTGTCACAAACATTTATCAAATTGATATAAAAACCTAAGAAATTTAAACTTAAATAAAGAACCATGAATCAAGAAATATTTGACCACATTTACTCTAATTTGTCAGACAATGACAAAAATATAGTCCAATTGCGTTTATCAGGTAAAAAATATCAAGAAATTGCCGAAGTAATGAGTTTCGATCAATCGAGTGTAGGGAGGAAATTAAAAGCAATAGCAAAGAAGTTTAAATACTCATCAGAAACCAATCTGGAATGGAACGAATATTTGGTACAAATATTCACTCAATATAAACCAAATTTAGTCATTAATGAGTTACAGGAAGATTATGGTTTCCACCAAGTTATCATGCCTGGTAGACCGGAAAAACTAGACTCTCCTTTTTATATAGAACGTCATCGAATTAAACGTTGTACTATTGAATCTGAATGTTATGAAGCTATAGAACAACCAGGTTCTTTGGTAAGAATAAAAGCACCAAGTAGAATGGGTAAAACTTCTCTGATGCAAAGGATACAAGCTAAAGCAAAACAAAATACTTATCTTCCTGTGTATCTGAGGTTTGACACTTTGATTGAACCCCAAAATATTAGCAGTATTAATAATTTCATCCAAGCATTTAATAAAAATATCAAAAGTCAGTTGCCTGATGTTAAATCTGGACTAACTTGGGATGATAATAACGCTAAAATTTCTTGTACTCAAGCATTTAAAGAATTAT
The DNA here is from genome assembly GCF_050015995.1 of Dapis brunnea BLCC-M229. Lineage (NCBI taxonomy): Bacteria > Bacillati > Cyanobacteriota > Cyanophyceae > Oscillatoriales > Microcoleaceae > Dapis > Dapis brunnea. The sequence goes on from NZ_JBNHEP010000191.1 coordinate 5,052, forward strand.
TGATTCATGTCAAGAAAAATGTTGTTTTACTATTAGATGAAGTTAATGAGATTTTCAATTATCCAGAAATATCTAAAAACTTTTTTGCTATGTTAAGAAGTTGGTATGAGGAAAGTAATAACTCGGAAATTTGGGAAAATCTTAGAATGGTAATTGCTTATTCGACAGAATATCATGGTAAATTAGATATTTATCAATCTCCTTTTAATGTCGGGTTGCCCATAGAATTAAAAGAATTTACAAAAGATGAGGTGGCTAATTTAACATTTAGACATCAACTTGAAGCAGAAATAGTCAATCCTTTAATGGATATGGTAGGAGGACATCCTTATTTAGTCAGATTAGGATTGTATAAAATGGTCCAGGATGAATTGAAAATTGAAGAGCTATTAAAAGAGGCTCCTACTGAAAGTGGGATTTATCAAGATCATTTAAGTATGCTTTTAGAAATCATGGAGAATAATCCAAAAATCAAAGCAGTTTTTTGCGAAATATTAAAAGCTAATTCTCCAGTACGTTTACCTAATAAAAATCGAGAGGTACGTCAATTAGAAGCTATGGGATTAATTAAAATTAAAGGTGATTTGGCTGAACCTCGTTGTCAGTTATATCAACAATATTTTCAGTATTGTCTATTTTAATTAGACTTCTTACAGAAGTCAGGGAATAGGGAATAGCGGTGCGACCCCGCGACGACGAAAGTCGCAAGGGAACGCGCACCAAGAGAGGGAATAGGGAATAGGGAGATGAAATTGTTTATTTTAGATCTTGAATTGATTTAATTAAAACTTTTGCAAGAGCTCTATTGAAAGTCAGGAAGTAAAAAAGAAGGAAAAAGGAAAAAAAATGGTACCTGGAGGGAGTTTACGAGCAAATGACCCTACTTATGTAGTAAGAAAACAAGATATAGAACTATTTGAAAATCTCCTAGCTGGCGAATATTGTTATGTGTTTAATGCTCGTCAAATGGGTAAATCTAGTATGCGGGTAAGAGTGATGAAAAAATTACGCTCCCAAGGTTGCAAATGTATCCCAATTGACATGACTAGATTAGGTGTTTCAATTAAAGAAGAATCTTGGTATGAAGGTTTTTTAGGAGAAGTATTTTATGGATGCGATTTGCCTAATAGTATCAATTATCAAGACTGGAGAGCCAGTCATCAAAACTTAAATAATATCCAACTTTTTGCTCGGTTTATTGAAGAAATTTTATTTGTTCATTTTCCTTATCCTCAAAAAATATATATTTTTCTTGACGAAATTGATGTGCTAGTTAAATTACCGTTGGAGATGAGAAATGATTTTTTTGCTTTTATTCGCTCTTCTTATAATCGCCGGGCTGAGGAGGGAAAAGATGATTATCATCGGTTGATTTTTGCTTTTGTTGGAGTGGCGACTCCAGATGATTTAATTAGAGATCCAAAACGGACTCCTTTTAATATTGGTCATCCCATTGAATTAACAGAATTAAAGTTTGAAGATGGAAAAAATTTAATTAAGAGTAAGAGATTAGATGAAATAGTAGAAGAGCCAGAAGTTGTTTTAAAAAAAGTTTTTGATTGGACTGGAGGTCAACCTTTTTTAACTCAGAAACTTTGTCAAATTATTGTTGATTATGCAGAGGATTCTGAACCGGATATCGATAAGCTAGTAGAAGAACATATTTTGACTTATTGGGAAGAGAAAGATAATCCCACTCATTTTAAATATATGCACGATTATTTAGTCAATCATGTTGAATTTGCACCTCAGTTATTGGGACTATATCAAGAAATCCTGCAAAAGGGAGAAGTTAAAACTGATGATAGTCCAGTACAAATGGCTCTAAGATTGTCTGGTATAGTAATTAAAAGAGAAAAGAAATTAGTTATTTTTAATAAAATTTATCGGAAAATTTTTAATGAAGATTGGGTAGAGGAAAAATTAGCAGAAAAGTTAGCAAATTTAGAAAATAATCTGGATAATTCTCAGGTTAAACCTCAAGCTCAACCTAAAACATTAGGAATGAGTTTAGGTATTGCTGGTTTTGTAGGAGTCGGCGTGATTATTTTGAGAACTTTAGGTTTACTACAATCATTTGAATTAAATGAGTACGATCGCCTGATGCGATGGCGACCTTCAGAGCCACTAGATCCTCGTCTTTTAATTGTTGAAGCTACAGCAACAGATATTAATAAATATGGAATTAGTAATAGTTTAACTGATGAGAATTTGGCTAAGGTAATAGCTAAATTAGAAACTCATCAACCTACAATTATTGGTGTAGATTATTTACGAGAAAAACCTTTACCTTCTGAGTCTGATTATCAAAAATTATTAACACTTTTGAGTAATAATCAGAAAATAGTTGCTGTTTGTAGTGTTAGTGACGATCGGAATAAGAATAAACCTAGTAGCCAACCTCCAGATGGAGTACCAGAAGAACGCTTAGGTTTTATTCAACTTATGCTAGATCCTGGTCAAATTAATATTGTCCGTCGGCACTATATGTTTCAGAACAAAATATTAGGAAATCCTTGTCAAACACAGTATTCATTAAGTGTTAGCGTTGCCCTTAATTATTTGGAAACTAAAGGCATTCAAGAGGAAGATGCTCCCCGAGGGTTTGTCAAAATAGGACAGGTTTTTTTCAAAGACCTTGTAGAAGGACAAGGTTTTTATCAAAAAATTGATACTGGTGGAATTCAAGTTTTACTTAATTATAGAAACTCAGAGGGAGTTCCTAATAAAGTTGCTGAATCTATTACTATTTCGGATGTATTATCTGGGAATTTTGATGATTCTTTAGTTAAAGATAAAATTGTACTTATTGGTAATACAGACCCCAATGGTAGTGATAATTTTTATACTCCTTATAGTTTTCAAGTTGCTTCTCAAAAGAAAATGCCTGGAGTTATTGTACACGCGCATCAGGTTAGTCAAATTATTAGTGCAGTTTTAGATGGAAGAGATTTAATTACATTTTGGCATAGGTGGGCAGACTGGTTGTGGATTTTGGGTTGGTCTGCTGTTGGTGGTGTAGTAGGTTGGCGTTTTCATCGAGTTTTATTCTTTGTCTTTTTTATAGGAGGAAATATTATGGTTTTATACTTAGTTAGTTTGATTTTTTTAACTCATGGTTTTGTGGTGCCCTTGGTGCCATCTGTTTTGGTATTAGTCATAACTGGTGTCAGTGTTTTCATAAACTTTGAGAGAAGTCCCCCTTCATTGACTAATGAGTGATATAAAATCCGGTTGAATACTTATTATATATTTGGGCGAGATGGGGAGATGGGGGTATAGGGAGATGGGGAGATGGGGAGATTGAATTAAGGAACAAGGTGTACCTAATGAGTCTGAGAAACGCTATGGTGTAGTTTTCCTCATCCTTACCTGCTGGTTAGTATACAGATAATGGTTCTCTAGTATCACTAATTGCTTCAAATTAATTTCAAATATATTCCTGATGGAGACCAGTATAGGGAGTAATACTAAGAAGTACATGAAACAAGTGTAGAGGGAAAATATAAATTGAAGTATAATTTAGATCAAAAAAGATCCTAAAATATTTGACTTAGCTATTAATTCACCACCTTAAATTCACGCCTTGGCGTCTGTTACTGCATAAATTCATACCTCGATTCAGCAACGCCTAATTATTAGAGCAAAAGTTATAAAAATATTATCAGTTTTAGGAATTAAAACTCCTGCTGATGTAGAAGAAACTAAAAGACAAGTGTAGACCTTATAGAGGTTATCTAAGTTTATCCATTTCTTGATTAGACAAACAATTTTTTTAGGGGAGAAAATAATGAAAATCAAACAATTTGCTGCCGTTATTATTAGCATCTGTGGGCTAAGTGTAGGAATAGCTAAATCAGTAGCAGTAGAAACCAACACACCTGTCCTACCGCAACAGTCCGGGACAATAGAGGAATCAGATCGACTTTTTCAGCAAGCTACCGTATCTCAAGAACTAGGTAAATACAATCAATTTACTCCAACATTGGAAAGCACATTTGCCATTTTAGAAACTTCAGGTGTTAGAGAAAAAGCTAGACTTACAGAATCTCCTATTCCCGAATTTCAAAAACTTTTTTCATATAACGTAGCGGATAGGGATAGAGGAGGGAACGCTGATTCAAGTAGTACCAGCGGCGGAGGTACTCGCGGTGCTCGCGGTGGCAAGTGTAATCCTAATGATAAAAAGCCTTTCTTAGTTCTGATTCCTGCAGAACAAGACAATTTAGGAACTTTGGCAAGTCATCCGACTTTTTGGTTATATATTCCTCGTTCTGGTAGTATTAACTTCGTTTTAAAGGATAGGATTGAGAGGGATAAAATTATTTATGAGACTAAATTTAATGTTGAATCAGAGCCAGGATTTATTAGTTGGCAGTTACCCTCATCTGCTCCACCTTTAGACGATAGCATTTATTATTCACAATTTACTTTTGATTGTGGAGATAATTCCTCGAAGATTGTTGAGGTAGATATATTAAAGGAGGAAGCAACCAATAGTTTGATGAGTAAGCTAAAATCGGCTGAAACTGTTATAGACAAGATTAATGTTTATCAAGAATATAATTTGTGGCCTGAGAGTGTTAACGAGTTAGTAAACTTACGTCGCAGTAATCCTGACGATCCAGAGATCAAGGATAGATTCAAGATTTTATTAGGTAACAAGTGGTATGATGATTTAATTGACGATCCGATTCAAGATTGTTGTGAAATTGGTAAGAAAGAGTAGATATCTCGGTTTATAACCTAAAAAAAAATGCGAAATTTGATGCAATTAGTATGAATTAGGTTAAGTTCCTACTAATATGTTTTACCTGAGTTGAGAATAGATGATATAAGCTGCCCCTTTCAGGGGTAGCTCCGCTATGGGATAATTTGTTCTAACGGGACTTATATCATGTCCGGTTGAATACTTATAAATAAACGACGGAGGAGTCAGGATTCAGGATTCAGGAGTCAGGAGTCAGGAGGGAAGAAAGAAGGAAGAATCAGGAAGTTTTTTTCATCACTAATTATCCGGACATGATATTATATCATGTTCGGTTAAATAGTTATTATAATTAAAGCTAGTAGTAGGGTTTCAGCCCCAACTGTAGATAGGGCTGAGAGCTATACTACAAATCATATACTTTATTATAAGTGATTATCCGAACATAATATTATATCAAATCCGGTTTAATACTTATTGTATGGTTGGGGGAGATGGAGAGATGGGGAGATGGGGAGATGAGGGGATTGAGTATTGAAGTAATTATAGACAGGACTTACGCAGAACCACCATCTCTTGGTGCGCGTTCCCTTGCGTCTTACGCCGACGCGGGGTCGCACCGCTATCTAGTTGGGGTTAACGGCCGTTAACCCCTACATATTGTGTATAATTCTATCTTTTGCGTAA
>NZ_JBNHEP010000192.1:0-2727 GCF_050015995.1 Dapis brunnea BLCC-M229
GCGTCTACTTCATAAATCCAGCAGGAATTGAAAATATATTAACTAGAATAACAGGTAATAACGCCAGCAATATATTAGGAAAATTAGGAGTAGAAGGAGCAGCTAATTTATTTTTAATCAATCCCAACGGTATCTTGTTCGGCCCCAACGCCAGCCTAGACATTCGCGGTTCATTTATTGCCACCACAGGAGATGAAATAAAGTTGGGACAGAATGGGTTATTTAGTGCAATTAATCCTGAAAATAGTAACTTATTATCAGTAAAACCATCAGCCTTATTTTTCAATCAATTAGCTAGTCAAACTAAAGGAAGAATAATTAATCAATCAATGGCAGATGGAATAGGTTTAGCAGTTCCACCAGGTGAAAAATTAGGGTTTGTAGCACGAGAAATAATTCTTAATGGAGGTCGTATTAGTGGTCAACAAAGCAGCATAGAACTAGGTGCAGTGGGAGATGAAAGTTTAGTGAAAATAAATTCCACAGAAACAGGTGATACTCTAGATTATTCAGAAGTAACAAATTTTAGAGATATTCAGATTATTAATGGTAGTGCTATTAATAATATTGGTTTAGGAAGCGGTCCAATACAAATACAAGGGAAAGACATTACAGTAGCAGGACTTTCACAAATAACAGCAACAACTTTAGGGGATAGAGATGGAGACACATTTTCAATTAATGCCTCCGAGTCATTGACCATTGTTGATAGTCTTTTGGTCAGCAATGCAGAAGTGACAGCCACTGGTAAAGGCAGTAATATAAATGTTGATACCCAAAATTTAACCATCACAGAAGGAGGATTACTTGTTGTCACAACAGGTGGAGCTGGACAAGGAGGAGATTTGAGAGTAAAAGCCACCGAGATAAAGATAGTCGGAGGTAATCCTTCTTTGGGTGAAAATGAACTATTAACAAGTGAAATAATAACTAATATCGCGCCTGGGGCCACAGGAAAGGGTGGAAATATGACCATTGACACTCAGCGCCTGATACTCAGAGACGGAGGTGTAATTAACACATCAGTTTCTGGTGCAGGTGAAGGAGGAGAGTTAGTAGTGCGTGCTGAGGAAATAGAAGCAACAGGTGTTCTGGAGAGTGTAGTTATTCCTAGTGGTTTGCGCACAGATGTTCTTCCTGGTGGTAGTGGAAAAGGTGGAAATTTAACCGTTAACACCGAAAAGTTAACTCTCGCAACAGGGGGACAAATTGGTTCGGGTGCTTTGTCCTCTGGAGCTGGAGGCAATATTGAGGTTAATGCTGTGGAGATTTCGGCCATCGGTACTTCATTTCAAGGTAACGAAAGTGCATTTCCCCCACTAACATTACTTTTACAAACATTAAGTGGTCAACTGCCTAGTGGTTTATTGACGACAGTTACACCTACAGCTACCGGAGATGGTGGAAATTTAACAGTTAACACCCAAAAGTTAACTATTGAAGGAGGGGCACAAATTGGAGCAGGTACATTTGGCCAAAGTCCAAGCGGAGATGTAACAATAAAAGCCTCAGAAATAGAAGCGATCGGTAATGCCCCTGGGGATCAATTTTCTACTACTATATTTACTTCTGTTTTCGCTGGTGGTAGTGGTCAGGGTGGAGACTTGAGAGTTGAAACTCAGGGTTTGACTCTAAAAGATGGGGCACAAATTCGAGCAGGTACTTCTGCGGTAGGTGATAGTGGAGACATTATATTAAAGGCTAATGAAATTCTACTCATTGGTCGCTCTTCTGAGAAGCGATCTGGCAGCAGTATTGTTGCAGGAGTTGAGGACTTAACAAGTTTTGGTTTAGGTCGCGGCATTGGTGATGGGGGAAACATATCTATAGAAACCGATCGCCTCTCTATTTTAGATGGAGCAGTAATTTCTGCCTTGACTCAAGGAGAAGGACTAGCAGGCAGTATTTCTATCAATGCTAGGGAAAATATTACTCTTTCTCGAAGAGATTCTACTTTGAATAATCCTAGTGCTATTAATGCTAGTACAGAAGCTAATGCTACAGGAGAGGGTGGAAATATTAGTCTTGCTACTCCACTCCTCAACTTAGATCGTGGGGCAGTTATTAGAGCTACAAGTCGTAGCGAATCTAATGGTGGAGACCTAATATTAAATGTAGATACATTAAATCTAGCTAATGGGTCTCAAATTCTCACTTCTAGTTTTAGTGATGGTAATGCAGGCACTATTACCATTAATGCTGACTCAGCTATTACTCTTTCTAGTATTGATTCTAGTTCCAACAATCGGGAAGTACAAATTTTTAACAGCGAAACGGCTATTGCTTCTGAGAGTACAAATAATGGTGATGCTGGTTCTATTACTATTAATACCCCACAATTAAGAGTAGAAGATCGGGCTATTACAGTTGGTAGTTCTGGCAGTGGGGTCGCAGGTTCCCTGAATATTAATGCTCCATCGATCGAACTTAATAATGGTACTCTTAGTGCTGAAACTGCTGCTGGAGACCAGGGCAATATTACTATACAAGCTTCAGAAATTAACTTAACAAATAATAGTGAAATTACTACAAATGCCAGAAATGATGCTACAGGTGGCGATATTGATATTGATACTAAATTTTTAATTGGTTTAGACAATAGCAATATTAGTGCTAATGCCATAGTTGGTCAAGGCGGTAATATTGCCATTACTGGAGAAGGGGTATTTCTCGACAATAGTAGTGAAATTACTGCCACCTCAGCTTTGGGTATTGATGGTTCAGTAA
>NZ_JBNHEP010000193.1:0-22351 GCF_050015995.1 Dapis brunnea BLCC-M229
CTATTGACCACTTTAATTGCCTCCTGTCTCCTGTCTCCTGTCTCCTGTCTCCGTTCTTCATGCTACATTTTGTCGTGCGGAATGTAGGTTTAAAAACTATAGCGATACAGTTTTTGCACTATATATATATAGTACCTCTGCGTAAGTCCTGTTAATTATTAATCACACTCAGAAGTGAGGCGTTTCGCTGGGCGACATGAAACCCGTAGGGGTGCGTACCACTATCACCACTCAGGCAGTTTATCTAAAATCTAAAAACTACAGCGCAATAGTTGAATTAATGAGGACTTACCTAGAGACCATGTATGTAGTTTTAAAAACTATAGCGATATAGTTTTTGCACTATATATATATAGTACCTCTGCGTAAGTCCTGTTAATTATTAATCACACTCAGAAGTGAGGCGTTTCGCTGGGCGACATGAAACCTGTAGGGCTGGGTAGCACTATCATCACTCAGGCAGTTTATCTAAAATCTAAAAACTACAGCGCAATAGTTAAGTTAATGATTAATCACAGTGAGAAGTGAGGCGTTTCGCTGGGCGACATGAAACCCGTAGGGGTGCGTAGCACTATCGCCACCCAGACAGTTTATCTAAAATCTAAAAACTAGAGCGTAATAGTTGAATTAATTATCAATATTTATGAAATAGCTAAAAGCTGACTGCTAATAGCTAAATGTTTACATTGTTATTTTCTCCTGACTCTTGAAAAGCATATCTGAAGACCTTAACTATGCATAACAAATATGTTTAATTCGTTGACAAAAAAAGCTGATTGCTGACTGCTAATAGCTGAATGCTTACACCAGATTTATTATTACTTATGCAAAGTTTTCACATAATTCATCACTTCTGGAAAAAACATCAAAAAATCTGACTCAATTTCAGGATAATTTTTCATCAGCTCATTAACAGAAGTAGCCAAATTATTTTCTCTCTTCAAACGTTTAGATAAGCGCACAAAGGTTAAGTTAATTCCTGATTATCTTTCAAGATAACGTAGATTTTTTGCACAAACACATCTAAGTTTTCATTGCAAAATAAATTCCAGTGATTTGCCAGAAAATGGTCGTAACAAATATCAATAATTATTCGTGCTAAACGTCTATGGCTACTGCTAATCCGATTTTTACTTCTCAAATATATTGGATGAGTATCGGTAAAATAATCAACTTGACGATGGATTTTGATTCCCACGATAATTTCATGGCTATAAATAGTTTCATATTCTTCTAGATAACCTTTGACAAAGTCACCTAGTAGATTTCCTATTTGTGATTCGGGAGTATTTTTTGCTAAAAGTAAATGAGCTAAATAGTTCATAAATAGATAGTTTGATATTTGATTAAGTGCCTAGAAACAATTACTTGAATATTTGCTCTAGATAGGAAACACTGAAGTGGAAACAGCTAACAGAAAATATGTTTAAGTAGTAGAGATAAAAATAATTGTATATATAGCAATCTGCTCATTGGTTGTAACAATTTTTATAATAGTTAATTTGAAGTGAAAACCTTGAAAATTTTGTACGTTGCCAATCCGACTGCTCCCCTACCTGACTCTTGACTCCTGACTCCTAACTACCACCAAAATATTATAACTTATACCAATTCACTTTAAAAATGTCACAAATAGTTTCAAACTTTAGATGTGAAATAATTTCCTGAAACTACTGTAGTGTAAAAATTATGAGTTTATAAAATCTCACTTTTGACTGTCAGATATGCGTCTTATATCATGTCCGGATAATTAACGATAGAACTCAGTTCCGCTGACGCGTTTCATGTCGCGCAGCGAAACAAAAAATTTTTGTTTGCAGTAGGGCTTTAGTCCTATCTATCCATTATCAGACTAAAGCCCTACTACAAGCTTTAATTATAACTATTCAACCGGACATGATATGACATTCTTTTGGCGTAGCCTTTCCGCAGGAAATGGAGACCTTAGAATTACGCACTCAATGCATGACTTTTGACTTTTGAATTCCGTGAAATGGTATTAAATAGGATTACTATTGCAGAATGGCGGAAATAACTGACCAGTTACAAAATCCTAAAAGCCTTACTAATCAATACTTTTGACTTTTGACTTTTAACTTCCGCGTAGCGGCACGATACATACTTAAGTACAGTATAAACCAAGTACCTGGTGATAATTAAAATTCTTTGAATTGGAGGATTCAGGAGTCAGGATTCAGAAGTCAGAATAGTTTTGGTAAATTTACTTTTTGTAATTATTTTAAGTTTAATTTAACCGAAAAATTAAGGTATAAAGCCTCTCCATTCATGGAGAAAAAGCGGTCGAGGGATGCCGAGGAGACCTCGGCATCCCATCCTACGGACTGCTCCGCTTTCCGACCGCTTTTTTCCCTATCCAAGGGAAGGCTAACAAAGCTAAATTATTTAATTATTTAATTATTTAATTATTTAATTATTAATTATTCGGTAAAAATTCGTTTGCTTTAAGCAACAGACAATAGGCAACAGGCAACAGGGAAGAAAGATAAAAGTGTATCTCACGCTTAGTGATAAACGCTATAAATCCCCTTAGATAATTTATACAACAACCGATATTTATAGAAGTTAGTCAGAGATAATTATTGACGTTAGAGGGAAATACAATATACAATAAATCAAAATTATGATGATTAAATTCCCTTAGATTTTTCTTAATCTCCCTGATAAATTAAGTGAGTTTTGTAAAATGGAAAACACTTTAAAATCTAACTTACCGAAGCTAAATTCTGAATCTACTCTCAGAGAATTGCCACTGATTGACTTTCAAGTAAGTCCAATGACTCCAGTAGAATTAGTGTCATCTCAGTTTAATGAACAAGTTGACTTACCTGGAGTTATAGTTGTCTGGGATCAAAAGTTTATTGGCATGGTTTCTCGACGTTACTTTCACGAACAAATGAGTTCTCGCTATGGAAGAGAATTGTTTATTAAACGACCAATTGAATATTTTTTAAAGGCAACTAAATACTATGATAACTGTTTAATATTACCTGCTGAAGAAAAAATTAACTTGGCTATACAAATAGCACTAAATCGTTCTGCAGAAAATCTTTACGATCCAATTGTCGTTCAATTTGTCAACAAAAAAAATCCTGATTTTTCTATATATTTTCTGCTAAATTTTCAAACTTTGATTGTCGCCCAATCTCATATACTTAAAGAGGTAAATAATGAGTTATATCGTTATAAAAGCAATGCTAAAAATCATTTACTTCAGCTAAAAAATAAGCTACACAATAAACAAGATAAACTTCAGCAACATACAGAAGCATTACAAATCCAAAAACAAGAAATATTAGCTCGAAATAAGCTATTGGAAAAAAAGCAAAATGAAATAATTACTCAATCAGAACAAATTAATTATCTTAACGAAAGAATAAAAGAAATTACTGGTTTAATATCTCAGGAGGGAAGAAAAGCATTTAATGCCACATTTGATGGAGTACAAACAATCAATCAGAACATGGATGAAATCGTTAATGTTTGTCAGTTATTTACAAATGAGCTGAACCTAATTAACTCTACATCAAATCAAATTGAAACAGTTAGTCAACAAGCAAAACATTTAGCCATACAAACTGCGATAGTTGATACCCATTCAAGTCCTGAACTTGGCCATATAACTAATGAAATTGGAAAGTTGGTTAGCGAAACATCAGAAGCTGGTCGTCAAATGAATCAAGTAATTGATAACTTAATTATCAAAATTTCTGAACTGAAAAATTTGACTGAAGCTGGTAAACATACTGCTCAGTCTATAGTAGAAAATAATCAGCGTTCTGAAAAAATATTAGATGGGTTGGAAGTATTAATTCAACAACCAAGTTTGGAGAAAACTGCAGTTAATTCATCTTCAGTTATACATCCTATAAGTAGTAAAGTTACTAAGGTTGTTGAAGAACATCTAAATCAAGACAAAAATTTAGTTAATAACGCTGAAGAAAAGTTTCAGGAACAAGATACAAATATTTCTGAATTGCCAGAATTGAAGAGCAAAAAACAGAAAGACAAATTATTACAACAAATTAATTCTACTTTGAATTCAAGAAACCTCGATACTAAGTCAGATTAAATTGATAAAAAATGACTATCTCTATAAGACCTCTCCGGAAAAGAGGGAGTAGGTAGTAGGTAGGGACGTTGCATCGAACGTCCGTACAGAGTAGGGGGAAAGAATTGATGATTTTTGCGTATGGGATTGATTTGATTTTTGATTATCACCAGATGTCTATAGAATAGATAAGATAGCCAATAAAATCAAAATATAGCGCTACGCGCAAGGCAAAATTAAAAAATCAAAAGTCAAAAATAATCTATGACTTAGTTTGATAATTTAGAAATTTCCGCACCCTTTGCTTCTATTGCTATATAACTACGATTTTTATGAAAAAGATAAAAATAATTGTTGCTCCAAATCACTTTATTTATCAAGATCAAAAAGTACACCATCTACAACTTCAAGGTGTAGATAATCAAGCTAATGCTTATTTATACTGCAAAAATAATGAAATAGTTAGTCGAGCTGTTTCTATGGATAAAACTCAGTTAGAAGGACTTTGTAAAGTCAAAGAAGTGATGACCTTGCGAGAGCGAGCAGTTATAGATATTGCACCTATCCTAGAAGCACACAATTGGGAGGTTGTTCCGATGTCTTGAAGTTCTTTTTCTAGTATTAATTTGGGTGGTGGTGCATAGTAATGGTAAAGGAAGCACCGGGAGTTTGAGGAGATGGGGAAATAGGGAGTGTCCGAGAAATTAAAAAATATATATCCTCACCATTACCATGCAGGACTACCTTAATTTGTATATCTATTTACTCAGAATATATTTTTTGTATCCTGTTAAGTTTTCCGTAGACCCAGCATGATTAAAATCCGTTTTGCACAGGTACTTGTTTTGATTATTTCAACTTTTGTTTTGATTTATCCAATCATTAATCATCTGAGGACAACCAGCTAAAGATTCTGCTAAAGATGCAAATTCTACCAAAGGTAATGGACGATTAAATACATAACCTTGAAGTTCATCGCAGTTATGTTTAACTAAAAAAGCTAATTCTTCTTCAGTTTCGACTCCTTCAGCGATGACTCGCATATTTAGTTTGTGAGCCATTGAAATAATTGCTGATGTTATAACTTGGTTAGTAGAATTAATATTGATTTTTCTAATAAAGTTTTGATTTATTTTTATCGAATCAATAGGAAATTTTTCCAGATAACTTAAGGAAGAATAACCTGTACCAAAATCATCTATAGCAATTTGAATACCTAAAGTTTTTAAACCATGTAAACTCCGTATAGCTGTTGTTTGATTTGTAATCAATACACTTTCATTAATATCTAATTCGACATAATTAGGAGCTAGACCACTATTTAAAAGAACTTTAACTAATTTCTTGCGTAAATCTAATTGATTTAATTGGCGAGCAGATATGTTAACTCCTACTCGTATTTTTCCTAATCCAATATCTTGCAATGCTTTAACATCTTCACAAGCACTTTTCAAAACAAATTCCCCTATTGCTTCAATTAATCCTGTTTCTTCTGCTAATGGTAAAAAATGTCCGGGTAATATTATAGAACCATCAGAAGTTTGCCAGCGTATTAGAGCTTCAGCACCAACAATTTGACCTGTTTTTAAATTAATTATTGGTTGGTAGTAAATTTTAAATTGTTTATTTGACAAAGCTGAATATAAATTATTCTCTAACTTTAATGTATTATTATTTTGATGTTTACCTGCTTCTTTTTTATAAAAATTAAATCGATTATCTCCCTGTATTCGACTATATTCCATAGCATTCCTGGCTTTTAAAAGTAATTTTCCAAGTTGCTCACCATCAACAGGATAAAGAGTAATTCCAGCATTAGCACTAATCAAAAACTTTTGTTTGTTTAATACATAAGGTTGAGTAAATTGCTCTAAAATATTTTGGATTAGAACTGTAGTTTCGCTTTTCGTATTAATTGGTTCCAATATAATTACCAACTCATCTGTATTTAAGCGAGCAATAATACTGTTTTTACTAATAAACTTATTAATTCTTTTCACTATAGATTTAATTAATAGATCGCCCCACTCGTATCCTAAATCATTGATCCGCTTGAAGCGATTAATGCCTAAACAAATCACAGAAATAGTTGGTGTAAAATCTTTTTCTTGTTGAGAATTTTGTTCCTTAAAACTTGGGATTTTACTAACAACTTTAGCAAACTTATCTGATAGGATGATTCGATTTGTCAGAGAAGTTAGCTCCTCTTGATTTGTTAACCGATCGAGCTTATTTTTTACCTCTTCAATTTCCTTAACGTAGGATGATTCTACTGCTTGTTCACCTTGATATTTTTGCAGAGCAATCTCAATTGTAGTTCTTAAAGCTTGAGGTTTAAATGGCTTTACTAAATAACCATAAGGTTCGGTTAATTTTGCCCGCCCTAATGTATCATCATCTGCATAAGCAGTCATATAAATAACAGGTATTTTTAATTCAGAGCGAATATGTCCAGCAGCTTCGATACCATCTAAATCTCCTTGAAGCATAATATCCATTAGCACTAAATTAGGATGGTTGTTTGTTGCAGCTTGAATAGCTTCTTCACCAGAGTCTACAATTCCAATTACTTCATATCCTAATTTCTTAAGATTTCTAGCGATATTTTCTGCTGCAATTAGTTCGTCTTCAACAACTAAAATTTTCGTAGGAGATTTGGGAGTTTTAGAAGTATTTTGATTAACATTCATAAAATTTTACCTGTATGTATCAATCTATAAATTATACCACTGGTTTAAAAATGTTTTAAAACTTTAGCTATAGCGAAGAGGGAACAAGGAACAAGAAATAATATGATGTCCGGTTTAATAGTTAATAAATAATGAGGGAGTCCTCAGGAGTCAGAATGAAAGAGGAGGGAGAAAGGAGAAAATTAGAAGGTGTTACTTTGCTGTCTTAGAGACTGTTTATAAAATAAGTATTAAGAGAGATGCGTAGTGACTAAAATCTAAAAGCGGTAGTACTTCAAGAGATTGAAATTTGGTAGATGCCAGAGGTGGAAAGGTACATATATTCATAGATTTTTAACTTACAAATAGTTGTCTTGATTTATTCCTCCCTCCATACCTGTTCCCTCCATACCTGTTCCCTCAATTTTTTATTGTGGGTATTCAAAGAGACATGATATTAGTTTAAAATCTAGGTTTGTACTTAAGAGGAAAAAATCTTAAATTAACTACTGTACCCTGAGTACCATCAAACTCTATTTCAGCTTTTAATTGTTTAGAGAGAATCCGCACTAACTTTAAACCTAAAGAAGAACTATTCTGCCAATCAAAATCTGCCGGTATTCCAATACCATTATCTCTGATTGTAAGGTAAATTTTTTCCTGTTCATCTTGATGTAATTCAATACCTAATTCCCCATTTTCACCATTAGGGAAAGCGTATTTTAAGGAATTAGTTACCAATTCATTAATTAGTAAACCACAAGGAATGGCTGTTTCTAAATTCAGACTTATAGGTTCTACATTAATTATCGGATTAATTATACTTTCTCTGTTACTGTAGGAACAGAATAAATTATCTATCAGAGTATGAATATACTCACTAAAATCAATTTGCCCTAAATCTTTTGACTGATAGAGTTGTTCATGGATCAGAGCCATTGTTTGAATCCTATTTTGGCTATCAGCAAATAAATCCAGAACTTTTTCATCTTCAATATAATCTGACTGTAAATCCAATAAATTAGAAATAATGTGTAGGTTATTCTTAACTCGGTGATGAATTTCTTTGAGCAAAACGTCTTTTTCCTGGAGAGAATTTTGAATTTGTGCTTCTGCTTGTTTGCGATCGCTAATATCAATACAACTACCTATATAACCAGTAAAACTATTATTCAGGTTAAATCTTGGAACCCCAGTATCGAAAACCCAACTATATTTACCATCTGCTCTTCTCAAGCGATATTCAATGGTAAATGGTTGGTGGGTATGAAAATTTGCTTGATAAGTTTCCAGATAATGTTCTACATCTTCAGGGTGAATACCCTGTTGCCAACCATTCCCTATTTCTTGTTGTAAACTACGCCCAGTAAAGTTTAACCAGGTTTGATTCAAATAGCTAAAAAGGCTATCATTTCCAGACATCCAAATTAATACGGGAGCGCTATCTGCCATCATCCGAAAGCGTTGTTCGCTTTCCCGAAGTGCTAACTCTGCCTCCTGATATTCTAAAGCACTAACAAAAATCTCGCTGATAATTTTTAACAAATTAATTGTAGAATTTGTCCACTTGCATAATTGACGAATTCCATCGAACCCAATAAAACCTATTAATTCATTTCCAGAAACCATAGGGATACATAACAAAGATTGAATTGACTGTGCTGAGAGTATTTGTTTTTCAGTGCTTGCTTCTAGAGGTAAATTTGAGACTAGAGGTATATGCACTACTTCAAATTTATAGAGTTTATCTATTAACCATGGTAAATCATCTATGGGAAGATTTTTTAGATTGTCAATTTGAGCTTCTATTCCTGTAGCAAACCACTGATAAGTATTTCTAACTTGAGTTCGATCGCTACTTACTAAAAACAGATAACTACGATCTGCACTTGTTAACTCACCAACTTGTTTTAATGCTATTTCGAGACTGCTATCAACTTGGTTAGGATTAAGATTAATAAAGCTAGTGGAGATAGTGGAAACCAGTTTTTCTAATTCTAGTTGTTGCTTAAGAGTTACTTCTGCTGCTTTGCGAGCGCTGATATCTGTATGAGTACAAATCATTCTAACTGGTTTACCTGTTTCATCTCGAGCTACTACTTTACCATAAGTTGCTATCCACTTCCATTCACCAGATTTAGTTCGTAGTCGATAGTCGAAGGCAAAAATAAATGAACTATCTTCTAAATGTAAATTCAAAGCATCCATTACCCAGTCTTTATCTTCAGGGTGAATTAGCATTTCCCAACTCTTAAAATTCCTGGGTAGATCATTTTCCTCATACCCTAACATTTTTAACCATAGGGTACTGTAATAACATTTCCCCGTAGTAATATTCCAATCCCATAAACCATCTCCTGAAGTTTCTAATGCAAGTTGCAGTCTTTCTTGAATCAGTTGTAGTTTTGTGTCTACCAGTCGATATTCACTAATGTCTTGTGCTATTCGAGCTATTCTATAAACTTCCCCTACATGATTTTTGATGGGAAACCCACAAACCAAAATCCAACGTATTTCCCCATTAGGTAGTACAATGCGACATTGTTGTTCGTCTTCTGCTTCCAGGAAGTTTGCTAAAGTTTTCTCTATTTTCGAGTGGTCTTCTGGATGAATAATATCTAGAAAAGAATTTTGTGATGCGTATAACTCATCGCAGCTATAACCCCATACTTTTTCATAGCTAGGAGAAACATAAATAATTTGCTTGTTTTGCGCATCTTGTATCCAGAAAACACTGTTAATATTGTCTGCTATTGTATCAAACTTGTCTTCACTTTCTCGTAATGCTATTTCTGTTTTTTTGCGTTCGGTAATATCTAAAACTATGCCGAAAAGTTTAATGACTTTACCTGCCCGATCGAAAATAGGTTTTCCGCTAATTAATATATGTTTTACTTTAGCACCAGAGCATAATATTCTTTGCTCAATTTTTAAGTTTTGACCATAGTAAATTGCTAAATCAATTGCTTTTTTTATTGCTGGTAAATCGTCAGGATGAACTAATTTTAAATAATCTTCCCTAGTTAAAAAAGTTGATTGGAAAGGTAAACAAAAAATACAAGATAATTTTTCTGAACAGATGAACTCACCTGTAGTTAAATCATTTTCCCAAGTTCCCATACCAGCAATTTTTTCAGCTTCTATTAATTGTCTTTGATTAATAAAAAGCTGTTCTATAGATTGTTTTTCATCTGTAATATCTCGTACCACTGCATAGATTAAATTTTCTGTTGATAAAGGAACGCTATTCCAAGCTAACCATTTATAGGAACCATCTTTTGTGCGATAACGGTTTTGGAAATTAAAAGCTGTAGCACCCTCAGAAATCTTTTTTGTTTCTGCAATAGTAATATTTTTTTCTTCTGGATGTACAAATTCAAGATAAGGTACTGCTAATAGTTCTTCTATACTGTGACCTAAAATTCTTGACCAACTTGAATTAAGCTGTTTAAAATAACCGTCAGTACCAATAATTGCTAATAAATCAACAGAAAGATTAAAAAAGCGATCGCTTTCTCTAAATTTATTTTTTATACCCTCATTTATTTGCTTAAAGGATTCTGCTAAATTTTCTATTTCGGTAAACTTAACTATCTCTTGCTTTAGGGATAAATCTTCTTCAAGAATATTACTTTTTTGAGTAGCTTTTAATAATTTATATATTGGTTTAGTCATCCAGCGAGATATTAAGATACCTAAGTAAGTAGCTATGGTTATTGCTAATAAACATAACAAGATAGTCAGTTTACCATTTTGATTAATTTGTGCCATAAATTCTGATGCTGGCACAGCTACTAAAATTAACCAATCTAAGCCATTTTTATTTTCCCTAGAGATTAAGTCTACAAAATATTGTTTGCCTTGAAATTCTAATTCTAATTGTTGGTTTTGTTTAAATTGATTAAAACCACTTGGTTTTTCTAGCGATTTATTTATTATTTCTTGAATAAGTTGTTCCTGACTTTTGGTAATAGGTAATTGCTTGCCTGAAATATCAAATTTATACTCTGATGTTTCATTCAAAGAACTCGCTACAATTGACCCAGATTTTTCTATAAGATAAATCACACCAGATTCACTAATATTCACTTTTTGAAGTAATTTATCAATCTGTGAGATATGCAACTCAACTGCCAATACTCCAATCAGACTATTATTCTGGTTGTAGACTGGATAACTAGCTGAGATAGCAAACAATTCTTCTGAATCATCCCCATTATAAATTTGACTCCAGACAGGTTTACCTGCATTAACTGCATCTTCATACCAACTTTCAGTTTGATAATTATCTTCGTAACTTTTAGATGTTTCTGTAATATTCCCTTCTGAGTCTATCCCAAATTCGATGATAGTTTCTGAATTTGATTTAGTTATTAATTTGATGACAAAACTATTCTCATTATTTCTCTTAACTGCCACAAATTCGCCATTAGCACTGCCAAAATTAATCTGACTAACATTAAACCGTTTAATTTGCTGCAAAAACAAACTTCTTGTATCCGTTAAATCATTAAAATTTAGTAACCTCAACTTAATTAAATCTTGGTTAATTTGATAGATTAGATCGGGAGCTTCCAAATAATTATCTAAATCCTGAGTAACATGATGACCAATTTTAATATTAGATTGATTTGCTAATTCTTTAACTACACTTCGTTCTTTTTGTAATAATGTCCAGCCGAAAAACCCAACTGTAATATATATCGGAGTAATCAAAGATATTAACCAAAAAACTCGCAATGACACTTGACAATTTTTCCGGAAAATAATATTTTCTGAAATTAGATAATTGCTCATTTTTGTGAGCAGCCTTTTTACTGGTAAAATTACCATCATTTTCACCTCAACTATTATTAATTATAATTTATTTTACTGTTTCTTAATCCAGTGATATAATATCATGTCCCCCCTCCGAGAGAGCTACGAATTGCGGATAATTACTTATAATAAAGTTTTTGTTTGTAGTAGGGCTTTAGCCCGAAAGATATATTTATGGGGCTAAAACCCTATTACGAACCTCATTATAACTTTTCTACCGAATATAATATAAAATCTGATAGTATTTGGTATTATAAAACCCTACACAAACCTGGTTTTTTGGGAAGCGCTGTATCTAATACAAACATAGTTTATCAACAAATTTATAGTAGAAATTATATGACTCGAAAGCCGGCAGATTTGATATTAGCTACACTTAATTTTCTTCTTTTCTCTTCCCTTTTCATAAAAATCTATAATATCATGTCCGGTTAAATAGTTATAATTAGAGTTCGTAGTATTGCTCTAGCCAGAACTATATTTCGGGCTAGAGCAATACTACAAACAAAAACTTTTTTGATCACTGATTATCCGGACATGATATAACTATGTACTTCACAAGTATAAGAATTACTATAGTTAACTTGATCATAATAATGATTCTTAATTATCTCTAAATTAAAAATAATTGTATCTTCCCCTATTCCCTATTCCCTATTCCCTGTTCAATGATAATTGCTTAACTTCTCGAATCAACACAAACTCGGTCGCGACCTTGAAATTTAGCCTCATAAAGTGCTAAATCTGCTTTCCTAATCAAATCGCTAGGTTGAGATTCAGATTTTTCTTTCCCTAAGCATAATTTTCTACTAGCAACTCCACAACTAATTGTGACACAATTAGTAACTTTTGAACCCTGATGAGGAATACCAGCATCTTTGATACTTTGACGAATTTTTTCGGCAATATGAACTGCTCCTTCTCTATCTGTTTCTGATAAAACAATTACAAATTCTTCACCACCATAACGAGCTACTAAATCAGCAGGACGACCAACATTACGAATAATAATGTCAGCAACTTTCTTTAAGCAACTGTCTCCTGCTGGATGGCCATAAGTATCATTATAAGCTTTAAAAAAATCTACATCGCATATTATAATTGATAATGGTAAATCATTTCTCTGAGCACGTTTCCACTCAGTTTCTATAAACCGATCAAACTGGCGACGGTTAGCAATCATTGTTAAACTATCTACAGAAGCTAAACGTTCCAATTCTTGATTTACTTTTTCCAATTTTTCAGTCAACATCTGCTGTTTTTCTACTTGTCGTCGCAGTTCACTCATTGCCCATTGAATTTCCAATAAGCGTCGCACCCGTTGACGTAAAACTGCCCAGTGAATTGGTTTCGTCACATAATCCGTTGCTCCTACTTGGAATGCTAAATCAACAGATGCTTGGTCGTCAAGCACTGTAATCATTAATACTGGTGGACTATTTTCTCCCAATAGCTTATGTAATTTACCACAACAGGTAAAACCATCCATTCCTGGCATCATTGCATCCATTAATATCATATTTGCTAATTGTTTTTGACAAATTTCTAAGCATTCTTCTCCATTATTTGCTTCAATAACTTGATAACCATCTTTCTCCAATATACGACGTAATATTAGTCGAATAGTCTTTTCATCATCAACTATCAATATTCGTGGTGGTACAGTCCAAAAATCTGGCTTAATCATTTTCTCAATTTATTTCAAATTTTTGATTTCAACGCTGTTTTAACTGTATGATATTCTTGGTCAATTAATTTCATTAGTTCCTCTGCATTTTCTGTTGTACTCATACGACCTATTGCTTCTAATTTCCCACATAGTTCGGCTAAATTATTAGCTCCCATAGTTAAACTAAGAGATTTTAGAGCATGGGAAGAATTTCTCAATTCAACTGGATTTTTAGCTACTATTGCTGCTAAAATTGCCTCTCTTTTTTGAGGAGCTTCTTCTAAGTAACTGTTAATTATTTCTTTTAAAATAATTTCATCTCCTCCTGCTGCTTGTTCTTTTAGATATTCAAACACTAATTTATCAATAGGTGGAATTGTCAAATTTGATGTCTGTTCGTTGAAAGAATCTACTGAAGATGAACTTTCACTTTTTTCCTCTTCCTGTGATGCCAAATTATTTGGAACACTAATATTTGATTCTGCTTGATTTTGATTTTCCAGCAGATTCACATTTGCTTCTGGAATTAACTCTTGATTAACTTGATTTGATTTACAATCAGCCTCTGTTTCTGTTCCAACTTCTGACTGCTGAGGACTGTACGTCACCAAGGATACGGCTCCCCTTCCTAACTCCTGACTTCTAATTGATAACTCATCAATAGGTGGAGTTGTCAAATTTGATGTCTGTTCGTTGAAAGAATCTACTGAAGATGAACTTTCACTTCTTTCCTCTTCCTGTGATGCCAGATTATTTGGAACACTAATATTTGATTCTACTTGATTTTGATTTTCCAGCAAATTGACATTTACTTCTGGAATTAACTCTTGATTAACTTGATTTGATTTTTTTAAATCAACCTCTGTTTCTGCTTCTTCCCCCTCCTGACTCCTTATTGATAACTCATCCATTTGTTCTAACTGTTTGTAGCTAATATAATTTTTTAATGCCTTAATTAATGCTTCTACTCGAACTGGTTTACTTATATAGTCATTCATTCCTGCTTCTAAGCATTCTTCGCGATCGCCCCGCATCGCATGAGCAGTCATAGCTATGATCCAAGGTCGTTTAGCTTCAGGGAAAATTTGGCAAATTCGTCTTGTTGCCTCTAAACCATCCATTTCTGGCATTTGTACATCCATAAAAACTAGATCGTAGTTTTGACGACGTAATGCTTCTAGAGCTTCTAATCCATTATTTGCCACATCAGCACGATAACCCAGTCTCTCTAAGACGAGTATAGCTACTTTCTGATTCACAACTACATCCTCCGCTACCAGGATGCGTAATGGTAACAACCTAAATTCTGCTTCATTACTCAATATTAATTTTGCTTCATAAGTTTTCGGTTTAAATGATATTGCTTGTTTTCCAAGTACAGAAACTAACATCTCATATAAATTAGACTGTTTAATTGGCTTACTTACAAAAGCTGCAAATGAGGCTCTACCTGCAATTTCTTCTGATGTCAGTTTACCTACCGAACTGAGCATGACCAAAGGTAATCCTTGATAATCTGGTATAGATTGAATTTGCTCTGCTAGGGTTAAACCGTCCATTTCTGGCATTTGCAAATCTAGTATCGCAAGATCAAATTTTTTCCCAGAGTTAATTAACTTTAAAGCTGCTGCTCCTGACTCCACTGCTTCCACTTTCATTCCCCAAGATTTTACCTGGAGGCTAAGAATTTTACGATTAGTTGCATTATCATCTACAACAAGTAGTTTTTTCCCAGTGAGTTCAGGTTGTAGTTGTTTCAGGTCAGATTCTGTAGTGTTTTCAGTTGCCATTGCCGTCATAGTAAAATGAAATGTGGAACCTTTACCTACTTCCGTTTCCACCCACATATTGCCACCCATAGCTTCACTTAAACGTTTGCTAATGGCTAAACCTAATCCTGTACCGCCATATTGTCGAGTCATAGAAGCATCAATTTGACTAAAAGGCTTAAATAATCTTTCTAATCGCTTTTCAGGAATCCCTATACCTGTATCTTTGACAGCAAATTCTATCTCATATAGGTTGTCAAAGGGTGTGTTAATTTTCTTACTCACAGAATTTGTGTTGGTTTGGTTATTATCACTATTTTTGAGCTGAGATAATTCCTTATGAGCTGATAACCATTTTTTCCCATTCACTGAAACAATGACTTCTCCTCTAGGGGTAAATTTAACTGCATTAGAAAGTAAGTTAGCAAGTATTTGCCGTAGTCTTGTCACATCTCCTACTATCGCTTCAGGAGTATCTTGATTTATAATGTACACTAATTCTAAACCTTTAGCACCTGCTTGGGAGGCTACTAAATCTAAGGCTGATTCTACACAACTTCGGAGATTAAATGGCTGATCTTCTAATTCTAGTTTGCCAGATTCAATTTTAGAAAAATCAAGAATGTCATTAATAATTGTCAGTAATGAATCGCTACTATTACGGATAGTATCTACAAAATCTTGTTGTTGAGAGTCTAATTCTGTATCTAGTAATAACCCAGTCATGCCAATTATTGCATTCATAGGAGTCCTAATTTCGTGACTCATCATTGCTAAAAATTCACTTTTGGCTCGATTAGCAGATTCAGCTTCTTGTTTAGCTTTTTCTAATTCTACATTTTCAGTTTGTAGTTGCATTTGTCTTTGTTTTTCTTGCTCTAAGTGATCTGCTTGTGCTAGAGCAATTCCTACTTGTGCTGCCACTGACTCTAATAGATCGATTTCTTCATCTTCCCAATGACGGTAGCGATCGCATTGATGTAAAACAATTACTCCATTAGGTTTTCCTTTGTAGGAAGTGCGAACTGCTAATATTGACTTGACTCCTAATAAGCAACAAACCTCAGTATCTTTCATTAATAATGGATCTAGGTAGGTATTTTCGCTGCTCATGGCTCGATCGTGAGCTAATACTTTTTCCAGATTATGGTTTTCTGTCAATGCCAATGATAAACCTTGCGTTGGTTCATAGCCAAGCTCAAGATATTCTGCTACTAGAGGAATCTGTTGTGATGGTTCAGCAATATAGTAATATATTAGGCAGCGATTTACTTTAAACGTCTGACCAATTAGTTTGACTGCTGTTTGAAAAATTTTCTCACTGTCTAGGGTAGAACGGATTTGTGTGGTTAACTGTTTGTGAAGTAGAATTTGTTTGATTTGGTTTTCTAAGGCAGCTTTTGAAGAATGACGTTCTATTTGATTGCCTACCCATTGCGCCATTAATTTTAATAGGTGGCGATCGCTTTCTTTGAAGGGTTCTTGTTTGGGATATGGACTGGCAAAGCTGAGAGTGCCATAGATTTTTCCTTCTACCATGACACGAAACCCTATATAAGTTTCTAACTTAAAAAATGTTTGAGCATAAGCGGGATGATTCTGCCATTCTGAATTTTTGGCAGTTTCAAAACTAATTGGTTCATTTTTTTGAATAGTTTCGCTACAATAAGTCTGTTTTACATTAGTTATATCTCCTGCTTTGATGGGAAAAGGAAATCCCAAGGGTAATTCAGAGGCGACTACTTCATAACGTTCTTCTGTTATTTTTGCTAAAATGCCTATTTCTGTTCTATATCGTATTTGCCCCATACTCAAAATTCTTTGTAAAATAGCATCCAAGTCTAAGTCAGTTTCTGAAGCTACTGTGTAGAGTTCTCTAATTACTGCTTCTGCTTCTTTTAGTTCTGTTTCTGCCTGTTTTTCTTGTGTAATATCAGTAGCAATACCAATAAATCCAATAATTTTTCCTTCACTATCCCGTTCACTCGCGATCGTTAAGCTTACTAAAATATTAGAACCATCTTTTTTAACGTAATGCCATTCTTGAGGTTCAGAAATTCCTTGTTTTGCTGATTCTACTAAAATATCAAAATCTTTAATTGGATTATTTAATTGCTGAGTTAGTTTTTTGCTGCGTTCTATTAGTTGGGATTTTTGATTAAAAAATGTGAGGTTTTGTTTACCTACTACTTCTTTTCTAGAATAACCCAATAGTTTTTCAGCACCAGAATTAAAAGTGGTAATCTGACCATTAATATCTGTGGTAATAATCGCAACTTCTGTGGCTCCATCAAAAACTTGTTGTAGATTTGCATTAATATCCGCAAGTTCTTTCTGTGCTAATTTATAATTTGTGATTACCTCAGTGAACATAATTATGCCACCTATCTCACCTTTGCTATTCCGCCAAGGGTGAATTTCCCATCGTATCCACTCCAGGGAACCATCTGCTTTGAGAAACCGCTCTTCTTCACCTTTTTCCACTTCTCCTGCTAGACAAGCTCTATAAATTTGCTGCCAGCGATCGTCTATATTTGGAAAAATTTCATAGTGAGTACGCCCAATAATATCTTTTTCTGTCAAATTGTTATCAGTTAACCAAAGTTTAGATGCCCATAAGTAGCGCATATCTCGGTCAAAAATAACTGCTGCTACAGGTGTATGTTCCAGTAGCAAGTCTTTAAACATCTCTTTTTCTTGTTTATTTTCGTCTATCTCATGGTTTTCAGTAATTTCACAAATAGTAATTAATCCACCAATAAATTGATTATTTTCATCATTTACAGGAGAATAATGATATTCCAAGAATATTTCTTTTTCACTCTTGACTTGAGTATTATTTATGGTTTCACTAAAAATTTCTTTACTATTAATTATTTGGGATTGACAAGAGTTATTTTCTTTGAAATTTTTGTCGTTGATAGTGAAGGGGAATATTTCAAATATTGATTTTTTTATAGCATCTTTTCTACTAATTCCGGATATCTGTTCAATCCTAGGATTCCAATCTATACAATTATAGTCAACATCAAATTTGACTATTCCATATCTACTATTTTTGATGATTTCTTCTGCAAAAAAAAAATCTTGCCCCAGTAATAATTTTTCCGACTTTGATTCTGAAATATCGCGACTATAAACTATTATTTGTTCAACTTCTGATGTTCGGAGAAAATCTTTAATCCTCATGTCATAAAAATGCCATAAACCATCATTATGATACAATCTTGCTTCTATTTTTACTGTTAATTTCGGATTATGAATAATTTCCGTTAATTTATCTATGACCGATACAAAATCATCCTGATGAACAAAATTAAGCAAATTTTTGCCAATTAATTCTTGTGGTTGATAACCTAATACTTCCTCTACAACCGGATTGTTATATAAAATATTTCCACCAATATCTATAATTGTTACTGCATCACAATTACTTTCAACCATTAAGCGAAAGTAATCTTGATTATCTAGAAGTCTCGTTGGAGTAGATATATTTGAAATTAATGTTCCTAAATTGGTAAAAGTAGATATTAAATCTACTATCTTTCGATCGTATTCGCGTATTTCTCTGAGATAAAAAATAATAACTGCAACAACAGTATTGTTAGCTATAATTGGAAATCCTAAAGCTGTTTTCAGCCCTACTTCAGTTGCTTTTACAGTCCGCAGATATATTGTTTCTGGTAGACTACCAATATCTTCTTCCCACTCTGGCTGTTGAGAAACCCAAATTCGACCAGGCATATCAATGCTTGGAGGCAATGTTATTTCCTGACTGTAGCTATGAAACTTTGTTAGTAATTTTTGAATCTCAGGTCTTCCATACCAAATTGGACTACATTCTATCCTACTACCACTATTGTTTGGTATCCATACCTCTGCGTAATCAGCACCAATACTGACACAGGCTTGATGGATCGATGCTTCTAAGGCTCGATCGAATTTTTGGGATTGAAGCTGGCCATAACCATAAGTCATAGTAGATGAGGTTCCTGGTTGACAGAAATTCTGAGATTCTTGGGTTAATCAGCTATGTGTCTGATATTAATTTTCTCCCGTCAAGGGTTAATTTATCGATTGGCTTTTATCGATTTGGGTTGGGCATACCCAAAGTTATGCTTCTGTCTTTCAAAAATGGCTCGTGGAGTTATCATCTATAAATATTTTATTTGTTCAATTTTTTTTCTTTGTTTGTTTTTGACTCTTCCAATCTGCCAGTGCTTTTTGAGCAGACTCATAAGCTGGTGTTCCAGAAGGAACTAACTCACCAGCTAAAATAGCCTCACTCAAGTTTTTATTCTTGGCCCGTACTTGAGCAATACTCAAAATTGTATTACTCCACTGAGCAATTAGTTTTTCAGCTTCTTCATATCTAGGCTCACCAGAGCGAATTTTACGAGCTTCATTAATTGCTTTAAAATAAGAAGAAGCTTGTCCAGGTTTAATCTGTTCCTTCGCAGATTTGAGTAATGCTTCATTAAACCCTTCAGCTTCTTTTTTTTGTCTAGCTATTTGTGGTTCCCATGCTGCGATGGCCAACTGTGCTTCTTGATAAATTGGTCCGACATTCCGAGGTACTAATTTCGCTGCATTAATTGCACCATCATAATCTCCTTTTAATGCTCGTCCACTGGCTATATCAAGAATAGTCAAACTCCAGCGTTCTATTTTATTTTGTGCTTCAGGGTAGAGTGGATCGCTTTGAGGAATTTGAGACGCTTTAATAATAGCCTGACTGAAAGTAGAAGCCGAAACTGAATCAAGTACAGTTACAGCTTCAGATAATATTAATTGATTTGATGGGGGTTGATTTTCTTCTTGTTTTTGCTGCTCCCCTTCTGTACTAGAAGTGTTTGCCGTAGATTTACCTTCAGCAGGAGATACTACAGTTGATGTTTGTAAAGTTGCTTCTGATGAATTATCTTCCTCAGTTTTTAAAGTCGGTAAATTACCTTCACCCACTATCTGTTTACTGAAAAATATAGACTTATTGGTTGAAAACACACCCAATAGTAGCACTAAAGAAGTGAGACTACTTCCTAAAATTAACTTTTGTAAAAAGGATTTATCTGGCTGGATATTTTGAGCAATATTTTCCGGCATTTCTACTTGTTTTATATTGTTTTTGCTATTTCGTTGAGATGCAACTGTATTATTATTTATATTCCCATTTACCATCTCTGTTTGGGTAGTTTTTGTTGTTATAGAAGTTTTTACAGAATTTGAAACTTGTTTTGTTGTTCTAGAACCTATTAAAGATTGAACAATTACACCCACTTTTTCTGGAGTAGAGTTAGAATCAACCTGAATTTTTTGAGGTAAAATTATTTGATTAATTTTATCACTAGGATTTACCATCATCAGAGGATTTTGCTTTGGTTGCAGATGTTCAGTACATAATTCTGGTAAGCGATTACTTAAGAAATTATCAAGATTTTTTAGTGTTGTACATTTTCCAGAATGCAATCCTTCTAAAAGAGCTGCTGTAAAAAATCCTAGGCGCAGTGCAGAAGTTTCAGAGGAAACTTGGTTAGGATGACATGATAGTAACAGAGGTATTTCTAACTCTTTAGCTAGCTCTAGTGCTTGAACACCGACTTGATTGTCCATTTTTGTCAAACGGCTATGCTTGATATCTAGGATAACCAAAACCTGTTCTACAGGAGATTTACTCAAATTTTCTAGTAGCTTTCTTATTGATATTCCTGTCGCTTCAGGGTCTGTCGGATTACCATCAATAGGCATCAGGTAGTCTTGATTTTGATAGCTAACACCATAACCACTGAAAAAATACCAGAGAAAGTTCTCTACTTGCAATTGCTTTTTACAAAAGCCTTCAATAATATCTAGTATATTTTCTCTACTAGGATAGGTTGGCTGTTCCCATATTGGTGTGGAAGTATTGTCGCTTAATAATAAACATTGTTCTGCTGAAAAATTTCCTTCGTTCAGTACAAAATTATGCAGTGCCTCTGCATCCTGTTGAGCATAACTGAGAGGTTCAATAAACTCGTATTGATTTATACCAATGGCAATGCAAGCGTAATTTTTCATTAACCAAAAATCCTATCAATGAGAAGAATGTAGTTAGTGTTAGACATTGTGGTGTCTATTCCTTTTTTGTAATGTTTTCCTTGATGATATTGGTCTTGGTTTATTAATGCTCCAGACACTATAAGTTACAAATTCATTGTCTGATTGTAGCTATTAAAGGATTTCCTTAATCTAGAGCGACCTAGATATCTTGGAGTTGGGATAATTCGGTTATGGCCAGCTAACGTAGTTAGTTCAGACTAAATGTGCAACCCATGAGAGACAAACACAGAATTTTCTAGGATTGTCAAAGTTTTTTATAGGTGATACTTAAATAAATCACCTGTACCTAAGATAACATTCCTAGGCCATTTTAGCTCAGTCCCGCGATCGGGATAACCTTAGTAATACTAATCATTGAGGTTAAATTCCTACTCTCTAGAATAAATAGTGACTCTAATGTTCAGGTTTTTAATATCACATCCTGGACTCTTGGTATATGGACATAAAACCACAAAACTAATCAGTTATTACACCCAAGGAAACTGCATAGGGCCAAGGAATAGTGAATCTTGATATATCGAATCGTAATAGTGCGACTTAAACAAAACAGAGTCATAAAATAGTCTCAAATATATATAAGGCAGAGGGTTTCACGTCAAAAAGGTATAAATCCTTAACTGTCAAGGGTTTCAGCATTTTTTATAGCATCGATTTAATTCCCTTGCATAGACTGAATTTCAGCCATTTTTTCCACCATAAAATGTCTAAGTACCAATAGGCCAATAGTTAAATTATAAAGTTATACACCATACCAATTAGCAAAAAAGGTTTGAGAATTGTGAACATTCCCCCTTGAGATTGTAAATAGGGTCTTCCCAGCATATGTATGTATCAAAATTTTGGGTGACTTTCTCAAAGGATTTCTTGTTTGAGAATTAGGCCATATAATCCATATAATAAGTAATACCAAATCTTTTAAGTATTTATCCTGATAATTTCAACCAAACATCTTAGAATAAATAATTATATTTTTTTTTATACCAAATTCTTCCAGTAATTAGGTCGGAATATTTATCTATAAAAGTAATTTAGAGTTTTGATGTAGGCAGAAAATGGACATTTTTCCTTGGATTTACAAGCGAATATTAATATTTTTTTGTGAAATTTGAAAATCATACAAAACTCTTCTAGTAAGAGATACAGCTAATTGTATACGAGTAAAATAATCATTTTCCGGAAAAAAGTTGAGAAAAGGGGTTGACAGTACAAGGTAGAGTTGCTAGATTAGTAAATGCGCAGGTGAGAGAGACAAAAACCTCAA
>NZ_JBNHEP010000194.1:0-30799 GCF_050015995.1 Dapis brunnea BLCC-M229
TATTACTATCTCTAATGCTTTGCAATGGAGATTACAATATAGAATAATTATTGAGCAGGCAGTAATAGGAAATGTCGTTGGAGTAGAAAATATTCTGAATTAAAACTGTTATATAGCAATTCCGACAAAAAGTACAAAATTAGTTTGTTTTAGAGAACAGGAACAAAAAATATAAATTTACCTCATGCTTACTGAAAAACTCTATAATATCTATAATCATTTAAACAGCTAAAGTTACTATAATCACTAGAACAAATGCGTAAAAGCTGGAAAAATATTTACCCTATATTTAAGGTTTTTTCTTCCGAGAAAAATGTCTATTGTGAATTAAATTTTTATTAATTCTTAGCTCTATCGTCGTTTATTGAGTTAGGTTGAAAGTTGAGTATCTTGAATAGCGATCGCTCAGAAATTTTCTGCAATTATTACTACTCCAAAATCAATCAAATACAAAGGCTTGCTAAAAGAACAGAATTGTGCATAAATAATTAATATAGAATCTGGTTGAAAAATTGTCATTGCGACGGAAGGGAAGCAATCTCCTAAACCTCTGATATTCCTTCCTTCCACGGAGTGACCGTCGCAATGACTACAATAACTAATCATCCAGATTTGATAGGACTTACGCAAAGAAACCGGGTTTTTAAGATAAATCGTTGTTTTTAACAATTAATATTGACAAAAAAACCCGGTTTCTGGGTTCACATGGCTTTAGTCCTGTTTGATCTAAAAAACCTCTAATTATCTGACTTAAACAGTCGGTACTGATAACTGATAACTGATAACTGATAACTGATAACTGAAATAACTCATGCTGGAAATTATTGACCTGTTTGACGAAAACTTCTATTTAGATACTAATCCTGGTATCGCAGAAGCAATAAATAATGGCATTGTTCAAAGTAGCTTCGACCACTTTATTCGATTCGGTCAATTTGAAGGACGAGACCCTAGTATTTTTTTTGATACTGATTTTTATTTAACCAATAACCCTGATCTTGTTGCTTTAGTTCAACAAAATTCAATTACTCCCATTCAACATTTTATTCAAGTTGGTCAACTAGAAAATCGTGACCCTAATCCTCAATTTAATACTGGTATTTATCTACAAGAAAATCCTGGAGTTGCTGATGCAGTTCAACAAAATTTATTGACTTCTATAGAACATTTTGTTAACTTTGGCATTGCTGAAGGTCGGTTATTTTCCCAAAATTTTATCGGTACAATATTTGATGTTGTTGTTACCAGTGCTGCTAATAATGGAAATAGTGCTGCTTTGCGTTTTGATGGTTTAACTGGTAGATTTATTGGTGAATTTACTAATGGCGGAGGATTAACTGACCCTAGAGATATTGTCCGAGAAATTGATGGATCTAATACTGTTTTAATTAATGGTGGAAATGATGATGTTTTACGTTTCGATGCGACTACAGGAAATTTCATCGAAACATTTACAGAATTTCCTGAATTAAATGGTGGAGGTTCTGTTTTTGGACCTGATAATAATTATTATGTAGGAGCGCGTTCTTTAGGAGCAATTTTACGTTTCAATGGTCAAACAGGAGACTTTATTGATGAATTTATTCCCTCAGAATTAGTAGATTTTCCCAGAGGTTTTGTATTCGGTTCTGATGGTAATTTTTATTTAGGAAATGGTGCCGATCCGACAACAGGTGGAGGCGGGGGTACAATTATTCAATATGATGGTCTCACTGGCCAAGTGTTAGATCCTAGTTTTGTTAATGATCCTGAGTTAAGTCCTCTAGATGTGATTAGTGGTTTGGATGGTAATATCTATGTCAGCAGTGAGTTTCCTTTTGGTCAGGATGATTCCGTAGGTACGGTTCGTGTCTATGATATTAATACTGGAGCGTTGTTAGATGTGCTTGATGCTGGTGTGGATGTAGAGGGAGTACCAATATTGGATGCGCCAAGGGGTTTAGGTTTCGGACCGGATGGTAATCTTTATGCTAGTAGCACTGGTACTGGTAGTGTGGTTCGTTTTGATGGTACAACGGGCGATCTTATTGATGTGTTTGTTGAGTTTCCTCAGTTGAATGGTCAAGCATTAAATTTCGTTCCTGCCGAAAATTAATGTAGTTATGATTACAGTGCAATAACTTTGTAAAACCTAACCCCCCAACCCCCTTCCCTGCAAGGGAAGGGGGAGAAACTCCCCTGTCCTTGCAGGAGAGGGGTTGGGGGAGAGGTCTTAATTTATGAAACTTACCCGCATTTTTAAGCTAGACGGACTACTACAAGTAATACCAATTCTCAAAAGTATTACTATACTTAGAAGCTGGCACAAATAACTTTCTTTCATAACTGAAGTTACCAAATATCAAGTACAGGACTTAGGCAAAATGTGGAATCATACACCAATAGTAGGGGTTAACCGCCGTTAACCCCTACTATATATAGTGGTTATGCGTAAGTCCTGAAGTATTTGCTCCAACAAATAATATTTAGAAATATAAAATCCAAGTATAGCAAAGTTTATGGTAATTGGTATAATAGTAATACCATTTCTAAATAGTAGTGCCATATTTGATTGCCATCTCACCACTCCCTACCTCCCCATCTCCCCATTACAAAGATATATAGCAAACTTTTTAAGAAATGGAATAATTTAATCCATTAATTGTGAGTAACGATGATTTTTAATTTTCTCAAATGCGCCATTATAAGCAAAGTTTCTCACCATATCTGCTTTAAAGAAATCGTGTGGAAAACCCAGTTCGATTTGACTGACTTGATCTAATTGCTGAATTTGTTCGGGGGATAATTTCACCTCGACGCATTGGAGATTATCTTCAATGTGAGAAATTTTTCTAGCTCCAATAATTGGAATTACACCTTGGTTTAATAACCAACTTAAAGCTACTTGTGAGGAACTTTTTCCTATTTGTTGAGCAACTTTATCTACTTCTTGAGCAATAGCAATGTTGCGATCGCTCCGCTCCAAAAAACCTTTCATCATTTCACTATCTAGTCTCCCCTCTTCTGAGGTGGCATTAGCTTTGGTATATTTCCCACTCAACCAACCACCAGCAAGAGGGGACCAAGCAGTAACACCGATATCAAAAGTACGAGACATTGGTAAAAGTTCTCTTTCTGGGGTGCGCTGAATTAAACTATATTCGATTTGCAAACCAACAAATTGAGTCCATCCCCTTAATTCTGCCAAGGTATTACATTGAGCAACAACCCAAGCAGGTGCATCGGAAATACCGATATATAATACTTTTCCTGCTCTCACCAAATCGTCAAATGCTCGCATTACTTCCTCAGCAGGGGTCATAAAATCCCAAATGTGCAACCATAACAGATCGATATAGTCAGTATTCAGACGTTTGAGACTAGCTTCTACGGACTGCACCATATTTTTACGTTGGTTTCCGCCACCATTAGGATTATTATCTCCCAAACCGTTAGTGTATTTGGTTGCCAAAACAATAGCGTCTCTTTCGGAGGCAATAAATTCACCAAGAAATTTTTCACTGGTGCCATTAGTATAAACATTAGCAGTATCAATGAAATTGCCGCCTGCTTCGCGAAAAGAATCGTAAATTGTTTTACTTTCTTCTTGAGAGGAACCCCAACCCCAGTCGTCGCCAAAAGTCATTGTACCTAAACAAAGTTCCGATACTCTTAAGCCGCTTTTTCCTAATAATTTGTATTGCATTTTGTGTTTTGCCTGTTTTTCTATTCAACTTGACTCTTATATTTTTACCATAAAGTAGGGCTTTGTTGTAATAGCCATACAACATCCGTTCCACTTTTCGGTTGCCAGAGCCGACATAAAAGGTGAACCTAGTAGCAGCTATATCACCCTATTTCTATAGATTGATGCTTTATTCATTTGTTGGCCAATAGTTAAATGACTCAAAGCCTTGACAGGCATAAGTTTCAGCCTTTTTTTTGTCAATTTTTTATCAAAGAAATTTAGCTGCTCAAAGCCTTGGCAGGTATAAGTTTTAGCTTTTTTTTAAAAGAAGAAATAAAACGCGGAATCCATAAGTTTTCATACAACAAAGCCATAAAGTAGTAGAAAATTTATCTCTTGAAAGCTTTTGCCTAATTTTTCGGGACTTACGCAATCCAAACCAAGAAACCGGGTTGATTGCTTAATTACTGTCTCTCAAACCACCAAGCTTCGTTGATAAACCCGGTTTCTGCGTAAGTCCTCTTTTTTTTAAAGATTATTGCTTTGTTGCAGATATATCGACAAACCAATTTTCCTGTTTAAGTCTTTCCCATGCTTTCTTTAGATGACTGGGTTTAAACAGTTTACGTTTTCTTTCATTCCATTCTTGTACTAAGGCGATCGCTTTGTCACTATCTTCTGCTGCTTGAGGATCTTCTTTTGTAACTACCCAATGAATTGTTGCCAGCATTTCCATCCCGTAAGGAGTTTCAAACCCAGTAATTAAATTACTAACTCTTTCCAGACGTTCGTTAGCTTCGGGATGCTTTTCTAGATAACTATGAGCTGCATTTCTTCCGTCTGGTAAAACATACATTTGTGAGTGCTGACTTCTATCTCGATATCCCTTAATAAAATGACCATCTAATGCTTGTAGAACATGATTGAGATTATCAGCATAAGGACCATAATGATGTTTTTGATAACGTAATTTTAATGGTTGTTCAGCTTCCTGAAGAAAATAAGCAAGTTTCTGAATTTCAAGTTTGGTTAAACGATAACCTGGAATTGCATACAACTCTAGCAGACGGATAAATAAAGCGCGAGCAAGAGTCATGCGGGTTTTTTTGTTAGCGACTTTAATTTGGTCAGCTACTGGTGCGCCTACTGGTTCAAAAATTACAACCCGAACATCAGGAAATTCAGCACAAGCATTAACTATCATCGGTTTGATTACTTCCCAATTTAAACCACCATTACCACATCCTAAAGGAGGAATAGCGATCGACTGAATATTGAGCTGTTTTACTTCTTTAATTAAAGCTTTTAATCCAGATTCAATATCTTCTATTTTTGATTTTCCTTTCCAGTGACGTTTGGTAGGAAAATTAATAATATATCTGGGAAACAACTTCCCTGTAGAAGTAGTAAACATTTGCCCTGGTTGTAGTTGTTTGGCATCACAAGCTTTTTTGTATTGTTTGAAGTTTTCTGGGAATGCCTGTTTAAATTGCAAGGCAATACCTTTCCCAATCACACCAACACAATTAACTGTATTAACGAGGGCTTCTATATTTTCTTCTAGGAGATTGCCTTGCTTAAATTCAACCATTTTTTTTCTTTAAATAATTTCGATTTTTTAATTATTTATAACTATCTACAGCAATCAGGAATCAGACGTGAGAATTGAGGTGTTCCTTAAAAGGATAGAATATAGCAGTTATCTTATGAATAAGATACATTTTCTTCTTCCCAGTTAAGTGTTAAGTGTTAAGTGTTAAGTGTTAAGTGTTCCCTAAAAGTCTCCAATATCTCACAACTCAAATCATATTTCTATACTAATAGATCATTAAGAATACCAATCATAATGTATTTTTACAATAGGTTTATCCTCCTGATTTTATCAAGGTTTATCATCCTGATTTTCTAATATTTTCTGGACGTTTATTTTCATATAGTCATTTACAACACCAATTTCTTAACCAATGTCCAAGGGCAAAATTTGTGTACTAAAAATTCAGCTTGTCGGCGACATTTGCGACGGTTATCCTCATCCGTATCAAACCAATATTTTGATTCCATTAATTCCCAATCAATGATATCCCCTAGCAGTTCAAGATCCTCACAAAAATCAGAGTAATCCATAACTGCATGACCATCAGTAAAAACAAAATCTAAATTTGAGTTTGCTATTGCTTATATTTCTACAACTAAATAAATAATTTAACTTTCACCATCTTGATAACCTAGCGCATTTCCTTTGTGGATAGTAAAAAGCATTGGTGAACGAGGTGCAAAATAAAAAGGAACATAATCATGGAGTACACCTCATGCCACACAAGGAACTCTTTTTGTTGCCCTTCTATATTGAATTTGTTCATGGGCAATATTTGTATAACTAACTTGTTTTTCCTTAAGTCTATTAAAAGCAGTTAATTCACCATAATTTAGAATATAAGTCAGATTATTAAGATGAGTAATATGGTATATCGGAGTATACATTACTTATAAATTTACTACAATTTTCAGACTTTCCCGACTAATAAATCATTAGGTACAAATAGGAAAAAAAGATATGCTTAGGAAATAATAGCTAGGAATAACCAACCATGACATTATTTGTCATTGCTCTTCCTTTCAAAATATTTTCATAAGCAACTCTTTCTCAGCTATCAATTATATCATGTCTACCGATATTGTTTGTGTAAACCCAAGGGTGAATATATACAGGAAATTTGAGTTTTTTTCCAGGTTTTAAGCCTTCTTGTTTCTCTCCTCAATAACCAAAGCTTTCTTGCTTTTTCCTTACCTTAGAATACTGATGCTACCGGACTTGATATTACTCTAAACTCTTTCCCATCATAAACTGAACTAAACCAGGGAATAACCGATAAGTTTCTGTTGCTAAAACAGCCGGACCTACTACTACTTCAGACTGGTTATTTTTAACAACATTCCAGATAGCTTCAGCAATATCTTTTGGCTGACTAACAAAATTAGATTCTAAAGCAAAATTCATTTGTTGGCGACTAGCTTCTACTCCCGAATTATCTCCACCTCGAAACTGCGCTCTTTCCAGAAAATCGCTATTAATAACCCCTGGTTGTACAGAACTAACATTAATTCCTTTTGACTCTAATTCCAAACGCAAAGTATCAGTTAATCCAGTAACTGCATATTTACTAGCACAATAAGCAGTCATTTTTGGCAAAGGCATTTTTCCACCAAAAGAACCAACATTAATAATTGTTCCCGATTTTCTTGACAAAAAATGGGGTAATAAAGCTTTAATTGTATTCACATAACCGAAAAAATTGACATTCATTAACTGTTGAAAATCTTCTAAAGTTGTATGTTCCATTTCACCAGTCAGACAGATACCAGCATTATTAACTAATACATCAATTTTTTCATAGAATTCTATTGCTTTTTGCACCAAATATTCTACTTGTTTAGCATCAGTAACATCAGTAGGAATAGCTAAGGCAGATTTACCAATTTTTCTCACTTCATTTGCTGTTGCTGCTAATCTATCTAACTTTCTAGCAGCTAAGACAACGTTATATCCTTTTCTCGCAAATAAAAGTGCTGTTTCTCTACCACAACCTTGAGAAGCACCAGTAATTAAAACAGTTGGCAGCATAATTTTTTGGAGAATCTTCAAAATTTTAAATTTGTGATAATTAGTGTAACGTAATTCTCAGGGAAAAGAAAAGTTGACCGAAAAAATTTGTTCAGAGCAATTATATTTATAGGAGTTACGCAAAGAAACCCGGTTTTTATAAGAAATCTTATGTTTTAACAATAGACATCTGTGAAAAACCGGGTTTATGGGTTCGGTGTATAAGTCTTGATTTAGATAGTTAATCAATCTTCTTTATTAGAAATTTCCATAAAATTAGGAAACCTTTTCTCTGACCTATGTAAGGACGTTCCATGGAACGTCCTTACATTTTTTTCACGCATCTGACTTCACCCGGAGGTACTGATAACTAATAACTACAGGACTGATGTACAAAAAAGAAAGGTTTATCAAAAAATCTCACTCCTAACTACTCCCTACTCCTTTGTCTAGCAGAAAAAAGAAAAGTTTATCAAAAAATCTGACTCTTAACTACTCCCTACTCCTTACTCCCTACTCCCTACTCCCTCGTATAACTGAAATTACTCATCCTTTAATTTTATCTTTCCTCTCATTCTTGCCACAACTTGTAAATCAATACTTTTATCAGTTTCATCCACAATTTCACCAGTTAATTCTTCTAACACATCCTCCAGACTTACCACTCCCGACATTCCCCCATATTCATCTAAAACAACCATCAAATGTTGACGATATTTCTGAAATTCTTTTAACAATATATCCACCCTCAATGTATCTGGAATAAACCTAACATCTCGCATAAAATCAGAAATTTTTTGGTTGTCTTTTCCTTCAATCATAGCCTTAAGTAATTCATGTTTTAAGACCATACCAAGTACGTCATCGATAGAATCTCCTATGACAATAATTCGGCTATGTTGAGAACTAATAATATCTGATTTAACCTCAGCTAGAGTTGAATCACTATGTAAATAAGTTGTCGCTATTCGAGGAGTCATAATGTCAAATGCACTTTTATCATTTAGCCGAAATACTCTTCTAATCATTTCAGCTTCATCACCTTCAATTACCCCCTCCTGATATCCTATTCTAGTCAAAAACATTATTTCTGCTTCATTAGTAGTGGGTAATTTTTTTCCTTGAGTAAAAGGTGATGTGATTTTTTCCATTAACCAGACTATCGGAGTAAATATAAAAGTTAATCCCTGCACAGGTAAAGCTATAGTTAAGGCAAATCTCATGGCATAGCGTTCCCCAAGAGTTTTGGGAATAATTTCGCCAAAAACTATTACTAAAAATGTCAAAATAGCAGAAAAAACTCCTAACCAAGCATTCCCTAAAACTGAAGCTGCTATATTACCAATTAAGATACTGCCAACAATATTAAAAATGTTATTAATAATCACAACAGTGGCAATGGGGCGGTTAATTTTTTTCTTAATTACCCACAGTGCTAATGCTGCTGGTTTTTTAGGCTGCACTAACTGTTGTACTTTAATAGGAGAAACTGAAAGTAAAGCTGTTTCAGTAGCAGAACAAAGGGCAGAACCTATGAGAATAATTAAAACTATAATAGTTAGCTTTAGCATACTCAACTAATAATTGGATAAACTTAATCATACCATTTTTTATTTACTTATGAAACCTTCTAACTGGTTAATTATATTAGTTCTAACTATCGGTGTTTTGGCAATATCTACTGGTGCAATATTAATTAGGTTGGCAAGTCTGTCTGCGGGAATGAGTGGGATAGGGTTTAGTCTCGTAATAGCTGCCTCGCGGGTGGCGATCGCTTCTTTACTATTATTACCAACATGGTCAAAAATTAAGTGGCAAAACCTCCAACCAGGGGCAATACTCTATGCAGGAGCAGCGGGAGTTTGCCTCGCCACTCATTTTCCTCTTTGGATTACTTCTTTATCTTACACTTCGATCGCAGCTTCTACTACCCTAGTCACAACTAACCCCATCTGGGTAGCTTTGTTGTCATGGTGGTGGTTCAGGGAAAGACTTTCTCGCCGGACAGTTATTGGTATAGTAGTAGCTATGACTGGAGGATTAATAATTGGTTTAGCTGATATTAGTGGGGCAACTACGGGTAGTAACCCTATTCTGGGAAATTTTTTAGCCCTTATGGGAGCTTGGACAGTTAGTTTCTATATGCTTCTGGGACGTGAAGCTCAAAGCAAGGGGTTTGGTATTGGGGGCTATATTGTGGTAGTCTATAGTGTAGCTGCAATTGTATTATTGCCTATTCCTTTAATTTCGGGTGTTGACTACTTTGGTTATTCTGGTTTAGTCTATTTTTATTTATTATTAATGGCGTTAGTGCCTCAATTAATAGGACATACAAGTTTTAATTGGGCAGTCCGTTGGGTTTCTCCTACTTTGGTTACTTTGGCAATTTTATTTGAACCTGTTGGAGCCAGTTTTTTGGGTTATTTATTATTCGGCGAGGTGCCTTCTCTAATTGTTTTATTGGGAGCAGTTATTTTATTAGTTGGAGTGGCAGTTGCTGCTGTGGGTTCTCAACAAAAATAGACGGAGACTGTAGGGATTTATATTAATGGATAATTGATAATTGAATTAGGGATTCCTAAGCTTACAGCACTTTTCATATCGATGAACCACATTAAAAAAAATAATAACCTCGTAGGGAAATTGTATGCAAAGTCCCTAATTTGTGATTTTCTGAAATGAAAAGCGCTGTAAAAAGCTGTTAACTAACTTCCTTTGCAGGAAGCTAGCTGAATGCTTACAAAAAACTTAGACTAATCCCTACACTATTCTGCCAAAAATCCTATTTTGTTTCTGAAATAATCTGTTGATTCTGGAAAGTTATACCCTTAACAAGTTTAACTAGAAACTGTTGTAAAAATTGAATAGTTGCTCTCATGTTAGAACCATGACTAACTGCCCAAATATTTGTGATTAAAGAACAGCTAGCAAATAATAAAAGAATGAATGTTTGGATTCTAACTACTCCGACAATAAACCAGCTTCCGACATGAAGGATAATCATTAAAGCATAAAAACTGGCTACTAATGCCATTAAGTTAATTTCTTTTTTGGGTCGATGGAGGACTGTAAAAATTATTGGCTGTAAACTTGCTAGTACATTCATAGGTACTAGCAATCCACAAATTGCTACACAATATAGATGTGAAAATTCGATTATGTTATTGAAGTCGAACATCTTATAAATCTCTCTTTATGGTTGATGAATTCTGTACTTTTATTAGAGTGTCATATCAAAACTCAGAAAACAGCTTTTTACTTTT
Source organism: Dapis brunnea BLCC-M229 (assembly GCF_050015995.1). Taxonomy (NCBI): domain Bacteria; kingdom Bacillati; phylum Cyanobacteriota; class Cyanophyceae; order Oscillatoriales; family Microcoleaceae; genus Dapis; species Dapis brunnea. Next base: position 10,532 of record NZ_JBNHEP010000194.1, read on the forward strand.
TTGTTTTTTGCTTTTTTTGAACTGAATCAGTCCAAAAATTAGTAAACATCATTAGCATTCCTCCAAGAAAGATAGTAATTGCCATTCCAGCAGGAATTACAGTTTCCCAGTCAGTTGTTTCCATGTACTTCCTAGTTTATTTAGTCAAGGGATTTTAGCAATTATACCTAATATGTTATTAACTATTATGTGATTATATTAAGATTTATAAAAAAATATTAAGCTGACAAAAAAATTAAGGAAGGTTTAAGGTTAATTTATGTATACTATAAAAACATTTTTATAGTTCAAAATCGATTAACTAAATTTATGAAAATGTATGAATATGATATTCGGATAATTAAGTATCTAAGCAAAATTATTTACCTATTTTAATTCTCTGTGCTTTTTAGAAGGCAAAGAATTCAGCTTGTATAGATGTTTAATTAGGGTTTGCGCTCAAAAGTCTTTTAGTAGGGGTAGGGGTAGGAGACAGGAGAAATGGGAATTTAGAGGAGGTAGGAGTAAGAATTGTCCCTTGATTTTTCTCCCCAATTCTTGCCTAAAATATTAACTTTTTGAGCGTTTTCAACTGAAAACCAGGCACTTTTTTTGATTCCAAAAAGGCACTTGTATTTATATGTCAATGCTGTTAGATTTGATCGGTAAGTCCTAATTAATTTTGTACGACCACTTAGTTATAAAAAGCATAGTTTCTTTCTACATAGGTAATATTCATTCTTATCCTTTGTTCTTTGTTCTCTATTGACAATTACATATAAGTATTGAACTGAAGATGATATAACTGCCAGATTAGATTTAAAGTCATAGAATAGGTAAGCATTCAGGTATTAACAGTCAGATTTTTCTAGATCGTAATGCACTAATAGCTTTTTGATTAATGAGTAAGATTAGCTAATCTGTTTTGAAAGTAACTTTTAATTTTTGCTCATCAATTAATTAGGGTGCATCTCAATTTTCAAGAAAGCCAAAAATTTATCGCTTTTAGGGAATAGGGAATAGGGAACAGGGAATAGGAAAAAAGTATTTTTGCAACGATTGAGATGCACCTATTAATTATCCTTTTTCCCAGATAATAAATTAATATCTGACAGCTAAGAGCTGACGGTTGTTTGCGTAGCATTCCGCAGGAAATGCTTTACCCAAATATTCAAGTGTATCATCATTAATCCTGTAAAAGTAGTTCCAATTTTACTAATATGAACAATAAGCAAATTAGTGAAGCAAATCAATATGAACAAGGAGATTTAACTAACCAATATCAAGAACAAATTCATTTGTCGGGTCACATTCAACCTCACGGCATATTATTTGTTTTAAAAGAACCGGAATTAACAATTTTACAGGTAAGTAATAATACTTTTGAACTATTTGGCATACCTGCTCAAACATTACTAAATCAAAACTTAAGTGACTTTCTCGACCAAAACCAAATCGATACAGTTAGAAAAAGCTTAGAAAATAATCCGGTATTAAAAACACTAAACCCTGTTAAATTATCAGTTAAAAACAGAGATAAATCTTTAGTTTTTGAGGGAATAATTCATCGTTCTGAAAAGAACTTAATTCTTGAATTAGAACCAGCAATATCTCAAGAAAACATTTCATTTTTAAACTTCTATCATTCCGTCAGAGAAGCAGCATCAAAAATGCAAGGTGCTTCTAATTTGAAAAATTTATGTCAAATTCTTGTAGAACAAATCAGAAAAATCACAGGTTTTGACAGGGTAATGGTATATAAATTTGATTCTCAAAACAGTGGCTCTGTAATTGCTGAAGACAAAATAGAAACCATACAAACACTGTTAGGATTAAATTACCCAAGTCTAGATATTCCGCCCCAAGCAAGAAAACTATTTCAGGTAAATTGGCTCAGATTAATAGCAGATGTTAATTCTCAACCTGTAGAAATTTTACCAAGCAATAATTCAATTACCAATAAACCTCTTGATTTAAGCTTTTCTATTTTAAGAAGTGTCTCACCTTGCCACATAGGGTATTTAAAAAATATGGGTGTTGCTGCTTCCATGTCTATATCTTTGCTGAAAAATAAAAAATTATGGGGTTTAATTGCTTGTCACCATAATTCAGCGAAATATGTACCTTATGAATTAAGAGCAGCCTGCGAATTTTTAGGACAAACAATGTCTCTAGAAATTCCTTATCAAGAAAAAAATGAAGACTATAACTATCGCTTAGAATTAAAATCAGTCAAGAGTAAAATAATTGAAGATATTTCAACTTCATCAAATTTTATTGATGCCTTAGTTGAATGTCAAAATCAACTCCTAAATTTGGTCAGTGCGGAAGGAGCAGCCGTAGTTTCTGGAGACCATTTTCATTTAGTAGGTAAAACTCCACCATTAATAGCTATTCAAGAATTAATTCCACAGATAAAAGAACAGTTTAATAAAGAAGTTTTTTCTACAGATTCTTTTCCTAAATTTTATCAAAAATTCAAGAAATATAAGGATTTAGCTAGTGGGTTACTAGCAGTTTCAATATCTTCAGCTCAAGAAATTTATATTTTGTGGTTTCGATCGGAAGTAATTAAAACTATTGATTGGGCAGGAGATCCTAAACCAGAGACAGAAACAGAGTCTAATGGTGAGATTAGATTATGCCCTCGCAAATCATTTGAACTATGGAAAGAAACTGTTAAATTAACATCTTTACCTTGGAAAAAGTGCGAAATAGATGCTGCCTTAGAACTGAGAAATGCAATTATTAAAATTGTGCTTAAACAAGCAGATAAGCTAGCAAAATTAAATTCTGCATTGCAAAATTCAGAAGCAAAAGAGAGAGAAAAATCGGCTCAATTAGAACAGACATTAAAAAAATTACAATTGACCCAGACACAATTAATCCAAAGTGAAAAAATGTCGAGCTTAGGCCAACTAGTAGCAGGTATTGCCCATGAAATTAATAACCCTGTTAATTTTATCTATGGCAACATTGAGTATGCAAATAATTATTCCCATGAACTAATGTACTTGATTAAACTATATCAAAAACATTACCATCCTCCTGCGGCAGAAATTGAAGCAGAAATTGAAGAAATAGATATAGAATTTATTCTAGAAGACCTACCTCAACTATTAAAATCTATGAAGGTAGGTACAGAGCGGATTCGTGAAATTGTCAAGTCATTACGCAATTTTTCCAGACTTGATGAAGCAGAAAAGAAGCCAGTTAATATTCACGAAGGAATAGATAGCACTTTATTAATACTTAATAATCGATTTACTCCTAAAGTTGGTAAAGAGATTAGTTTAATTAAGGAATATGGTAATGTTCCTCTGGTAGATTGTTATGTGAGTCAGTTAAACCAAGTATTTATGAATATTGTGGTAAATGCAATTGATTCTCTGGAAGAAGCACAAGCAAAAGGGAAATTTTCTCAATCAAATCAAGAGGAAATTCCCAGCATTAAAATTCAAACAGAAGTTAAAGAAAAAACAGTTGTTACTATTAGCATATCTGATAATGGTAGAGGGATGACAGAAGAAGTAAAGCAACAAATATTTGACCCTTTCTTTACTACAAAACCTGTAGGTAAAGGTACTGGTATTGGGTTAGCAATTAGTTATCAAATTGTGGTAGAAAAACATGGGGGTCGTATTTTTTGTAATTCTCAATTAGGAGAGGGAAGTGAATTTATAATCGAGATTCCTATTTAATAGAATACTCGGAAATTTAAGAGTCTATAAAAGTAAAGATTCAGGTGAGAGCGATATAGCTGCCGCTAGGCTCCGCCAACACCTCACCAATTAAAGTCTAGTATTATTGCTGGTAAGGATTTTAGGTATGAGATGTGGGAATAAGAGAAAGACCTGATAACTTCTTGTTATCAAAGGCGATATGACTGACGCCACGCTCCGCGAACGCCACCAGAGACTGCTCAAAGAAATCAATAACGGAACGCTCCTGGCGACGACAAGTTTGCACTACAGTCAATCTTCTTGGCTGTGTGTTGAAATCGTTCCATGCTTCTGGAGCCACCACTAATTTTTCGTTTCGTGATAGCTAATCGTAGGGATCTGTGTGCCAGATTATTGTCCGGAGGAACCTCTGGGTGAAGTAGAAAATACCACCATTGGTCAGCTTTCAGTTTGAGGCTGCGTAACAACTTTCCTGCTTCATAACCTGCTTTGTCACTCCACTGCTTGAGGGTTAACTCCACCTTTTCTTTAAACCCAGCAGCCCAGTGATGATAAATATGAGAATCTTGATTTTGTTGCCAGATTCGATAATGATGAAATCCTTGGTCAATTAAGTCTTTAAAAGCCTTGCCAATCTCCTGGTTATTTGCCCCTGGCAGTTGCATTAATCTTTGAAAATGACAGCGTAGATGAACTAAACATTTCTGTTGAGCTATAATAATCTTCGCTGAAGAAATGAGGTGATTTAAAAAATATCTGTCGATCTGTAGAATTTAAGATAATACTAAATCCGGTTAATTGCACATAGAATCTGGTTATATGATATGTGTTTATAATTGTATAATTACTCCAATATTTAATCTCCCTATCTCCTCATCTCCCTCAGCTATAATAATAATTATTCAACCAGATTTGATATAACTCTTATTTTAAAAATCGCGATCGCTTATGTTATACTTAAATACAGTGGAATTAGCATAGCCAATATCATGCTCAAATCGGATTACCAAACCCAAAAGCGTCTTCCCACTATGGAAGAATTACCCTATAAAGATGGTAAACCAGTGGATAGCGAAATACAAGATTTAATTGCTCACTTATTAAAATCGATTCTGGCCTACATTTGGTCTAACCGTAACGATTGGTTTTTTGGTATTGATATGGGGTGGTATTACTCTCCCGACGAAAAAGCCATTGCCCCTGATGGTTTTTTATGTCTGGGAGTAGAACGTATCAAAGGAGAAAATCTGCGATTGAGTTACGTCACCTGGGAAGAAAACGGGGTCGTTCCTTCCTTAGCAATAGAAGTAGTATCAAAAACTCCCGGAGGAGAATATAAAGGGAAAAAAAGAAAATATGCTCAATATGGAGTATTGTATTATGTAATTTACGCTCCCCTGCGGGTACGTAAACAAAAATTGACTCTCTACCGTCTCAACAGAGAAGGAAAATATGAGTTGCAAGAAGATAACCCATTGTGGATGCAAGAAATAGGTCTAGGTATAGGTACAGAAATAGGAACTTTTCAAGGAATTACTAGGGAATGGCTGTATTGGTACGACGAACAAGGAAACCGATATCCTACTCCTGAAGAAGCTCAACAGCAAGAGCAGCAAGCACGACAGTTAGCTGAAGCTCAAAGACAGCAAGAGCAGCAAGCACGACAGTTAGCTGAACAACGTTTAGAGCAAGCCCAACAACAAGCCGAAAAATTGGTAGCACGTTTGCGGGAATTAGGCATAGATCCAGACCAATTGGATTAATACCCCTTAAATGTTGGTTGAGAAAAATACTATAGAAGCCCTAAGCGTATCTTTGTATGTGGTGCGTGCTGTTGGCATAGAAGTCAGGAGTATGGTTTAGGAGATTGCTTCCTATCGTCGCAATGACTACTTTTCATCCGGATTTGGTATTAGCTGTGTCAGTCTAGTAATATGAAAAATATTAAGTTATATCAAATCAGTTTAAATAACCTCAGTATAAATTTAGTAGTCAGTAGTCAGTAGTCAGTATAAAATACTCAACCACTTATTTCTAGGGCGTGTCAAGAATTTGAAACTCAACTTCCTAGACTATCCTCGAACCCTGTAGATGCTATTATTGTATGTGCAATTAAACCGATTTGATCTTACAAGGAACAAACAAGAAATTATGACCCAAATTCTACCAACAGATAGTGAAATGGCGATCGCTAAAGCAGTCGATTTACTTCAGCAAAAGGATGTAGTTGTATTTCCAACCGATACAATTTATGGTATAGGAGCTAGTATTGCCTCCGAATCAGGTATTAAAAAAATTTTTGAAGTCAAATCGCGATCGCCAGATAAACCCCTCATCATTTATGTAGCTGATTTTGAACAACTGCAACAAGTGACTCAAGAAATTCCTGAAAGTACCATTGAGTCACTTCGTAAAATTTGGCCTGGGGCAATGTCTGGCATCTTCCCCAAGACTGAAATTGTCCCATCATTTGTCACATCAGGTAAAGACACAGTAGCAGTCCGAATACCCAACCATCAACTTTGTTTAGAATTAGTACGTCGGGTTGGTCATCCCCTTGCTGTAACCAGTGCGAATGTTTCAGGAATGGAGACTCAAAAAACAGCCCCAGAAGTGGCGGCACAATTGGGAGAGCGAGTGCCACTTGTGCTGGATGGTGGTCCGAACCCCGAACAACAACCCTCTACCCTGGTTGATTTTACAGAGTTACCTGCTCGGTTATTGCGTGAAGGTGCATGGTCTTTTTCAAAACTATGCCAAGCTATTCCTGATTTACAACCTAGTTCAATAATTAATAATTAATAGACTTCTCCAAAAATGAAAAATTAAATCAATTATTATCCATAAATTATTAATTACTCCCCCCATTCCCGTTAAGTTTTACCTGCTTCCTCTTTTATGGAGAAGTATAATTATTACCTCTTATTAAAACGGATAGGATTGGTTAAAGGGGAATTTTTTTTCTTTTCTTGGTCAATTATATAGCGTTTAGCTAACGCGCGTTGTGCGTTAGCTAAACGACTGCTTTTTCTCCTTTAAACCCTTATTTTTCGCTAATGACAGAAAAATTACAATTGACTTCAAAACTAATGGAATTTACTTCACGGCTATCTGCTAGAAGCAACACTAAAAAAGCCTTAGCTGCCTTATTTCCTGTCCTCATCATCATGGCTGTCGTCCCTATTTTGATTAAATTAAGTGAATATGAAATTAATCCCAATACCCTAATCTTTAATCGCTTCTGGATGGCACTCCCAGTCTTGGGATGTTGGAATGGAATATCAAGACTTGAACAGAAATCGAATAACAAACCCATCCCTGTCAAACTTTTTCCTCAAGAACGAAAGTGGTTATTGCTGCTACTGTTGTCAGGAGTATTTTCTGGAGGACAACAACTCCTTTATGCTTGGTCCCTAACTCAAACTAGCGCTGCAAATTCAGAGGTTTTACATAGTATGACTCCACTATTTACAACCTTAATTGGATGGATATTCTTAAATCAACAGTTCGAGCAAAGATATCTTCTGGGAATTGCGATCGCAATCTGTGGCTCATGCGCTCTTGTTGCCAATGACTTTTCAATAACCATTGACAAATTACAAGGTGATGGACTTGCCTTAGCTTCTGCTATTTTGTGGAGTGGGTATCTACTGGTTTTAGAAAAATTACAAATTCAGTTCAGTATCAATGTAATCACAATTTTCACTTGCTTGGTGGGGACTATTTTTTTACTACCCATTCTTCTAGTTAGTGGTGATGACTTGTTTCCCCATTCGTGGCAAGTCTGGCTAATTATTGGTACTCTGGGAACTCTGGGAATTTTCACAAAAATATGTCTAACCTATAGCGTTAAATGGATATCTTCAGGATTAATAGCAACGATTTTGCTACTTCATCCTGTAATCACTGCTATTCTCGCAGGAGAAATATTTTCAGAAACTTTAAGTTTACTGAACTGGTTAGCATTTTTTGTAATCTTGCTAGGGGTGTACTTAGCAATATCCAATCAAGTTCAATTTTCCCAGAGTGATTAAAGAAAGTTGAGATTTCGATCCAGAAGCCGCCGATGGCTATGGAAATAGTCTCGTTCTACTGAACAATAGCGCAAATGGCGGCGCTGGTTTTGTATTCCAATGGCAGTGCGTCCGTGCAAGATGCGATGGTTGTCAAACATCACCAGGTCTCCAGGTTTTAGACCTTCTTTCAGGCAGTATATTGGATCGGTATAGAGCTGCATTAGCTTTCTGTATGCGATATAAAATGGCTCTATCGCCTCCTCTGGTAAGTCCAAGGGAGCGGGAAATAAATTGCTAATCCTAACTTCCTGCAAATTACCATCACTATTGAGTGAAAAAACAGGACTACTGAACCGCATATCGATGCGATCGCTATAATGTTTTTGCCAGGAAACCTCGTAACGGCACAATAGCTCGAACGCCTCCCCATCTTCATGACGTAGCACCTCTGCTATTTGGAAACCATCCACAAAAGTAGACTGACCGCTGCCATCATTATTCGCCATTAAACAGTGGAAAAAAATAATTCCTGGAGGTGCGTATTGATAAGCATCATCTGTGTGAGGTATGAGGTCAATTTGGGAGTTCGCAACACTTTTCTGGCTTTCCTCCGGATCGACAACAATCTCAAACACACGTCCGTAATTAGTTTCTAATAGAGGCCCAAATGACTGAGCGAAAGATTCCAGTTCTCCCTTCTGAGGAGGGACGTTTCGCACAAAACAAATTCCATAATCTCTCAAATGTTCTAGCAGTTGTAACCGAGTTTGATTCGCAGTTTTGACTTCTTGATAATCAATCTGCGGCAGGTTATTAACAATATTGCTATCCCAAAGAATGGGTCGATACTGACGATGCTCTCTCTCGGTCGCAGAGTAGCAGTGCTGTCGTAACCATTGAGCATTATAGATGCTTTTGTGACTATCGGGTTTCCATGTTATTTCTAGTGTGTCACTCTCCCAATGAACTGAAAGAGGTTCTATATCAAGTGGAACATCAATAATCCGAAAACGCTTTTCGCCATGTTCTGGGTTCCCACAAACAGAACAATAACAGTTATCCCGCAGCCAAAGATAGTGGAACGTACTGCGATGACCATCAGCCCAATATACGAACAGTTTTCTTTGGTCTTGTTGAACTTTGCAGATTTGATATCGTTCAGATTGATTTTCCATTGCAAAATTTTAGACTAGATTACGCTTTACTTTTTTCCGTTAACGCACTCTACTGTTGAGATTAAACAATGAGGCGATATTTAGACATTTCATCATAAAACGGCATACATTTATCAATACATGGCTCTAAAATATCTGGAATATTAATGTCTTCTTGATCTTCCTGAAAAAAGCCCGTGGAATTAATAACTTTTTCACTGAATGTCTCAAAAGTTGTATTTTCCCAAGATAGAATTTTAGTGTCTTTTGACTCCCAATTAAGCATTTTTTCGGAAAAATCAACCCCTAATTTACTGCATAAAAGTTTTAAATAATCCCGAGGATTTTTGACTAAATCCCCTGAGTCAATGACTAAAGGAATTTTTTGTGTTAAATGTTCAATTTCTTTGAATAGTTGATAATGTTCTTCCCAGCCGACACGAGATTCCCATTCTTCCCAGGCAAAACCACTAGCTGTTCTGGCTTTGTAGTAGGAAAGAACTGTTTCTCTTGGATTTCTAATTAAAAAGAAATTTTTTACTTCAGAGAGCCAGCTTCTGTCAAATTCTGGAAGCAGATGATTTGACATATGTTTTTGAAAGGAAAAAGATTTTCCCTCTGGCAAATCGCCAGTTAGTTTTTTAACGATACTTGAATAATTAGTGTCGGCATGTCTTGATAAATAGTCTGCTGCATAATCAATTTCACCCTGGTCAGTAAAAGCATTAACAAAACAGCAACCATCTAAAGGTTCATCATAGATCGTGCAATCATCGAGCTGCTCAAATGCTCGCGTTATTGCAGTAGAACGACTTCTCGGACAAGCCCACATTGCAATATGTTTCGTTTTCATTTCTGGAATTGTATGATACATACTCTGAGATAAGATTTAATTGGTGCAGTTGTGAAGTGAGTTGATTATTACTACAAATTCATCATCTGAGTAAAACTTTTATCCCCACCATAGGTCTCACAAGCTTGTTGTAAGACTTCACATAGACGCTCTGAAAATTCTAGAGAAGTATTAAAACTTTGATTGAGTTCATTAACCAAACAGGCATCCTTGTGAGCTAAGTTCAATGTAAACGCTGGACCAGGATTACCTTCTAAGATCGAAGGCAGCAATTTTTCCGCCACCCAGCTACTACCCGAACCCGCTTGAATCATATTCGTGAGTTGTTTGGGATCGATTCCTGCTTCTGTTCCCAAAGAAAGCACTTCTCCGAGAGCTTTAGTATTGATGAAGCAAAGATAATTAATCAGCAATTTGGAAAGGATCGCATGAGAAAGTGGTCCTACATAATAAATCTGAGAACCAATGGCTTCCAATATCCCTTGAATTTTGTCAAAAGTCTCTCGTTCTCCACCTACAAACATTGATAGCGTCCCAGTTTCAGCTCCCTTTGCTCCCCCAGAAACAGGAGCAGCAATGGAATCAATTTTCTGTTCCTGAGCAAGCCCTGAAATCTTTGTCATAATTTCTATTGAATTAGTTCCAGTATCAATCCAAATCGTTCCAGGACGGCCATGGGCAATTACTCCAGTATCTCCCAACATCACTGCTTCTAGCTGTTTTGGTCCTGGCAGACTGGTCATAATTACATCTGCATCATTTGCTACGTCTGAGATAGAATTGCGCCAACTTGCTCCGGCTGCTATTAAGGCTTCGGCTTTTTCCCGTTGGATGTCATATACTGAAACTTCAAATCCTTTCTTGAGCAAATTGGCAACCATACCGCTGCCCATATTACCCAGACCAATAAATCCAATTTGCATGAAAATTTTCTCCTATTTGAAATAATATATGGTATGATTAACCACTAATATCATGTGCCGTTCTTAAGAAACCTATGATTATCTATAAATAATCTGTTCTATTCTTGCTTCAACCTGGCAACGTCGGCGTTATCGACTCCACAAGCTGATACGGGCGAACTGCCGGCCATAGCTAAATTTAACGTTATTATCAAGTCTCGGTCGCAGCTAAAATTGCAGTGTTCGCAATTAAAAACCCCTCCGGGGGAGCTACGAATTGCGGATAATTACTTATAACAAAGTTTTTGTTTGTAGTATAGCTCTTAGCCCTATCTATACTTCGGGCTAAAGCCCTACTACGAACTTTAATTAATTGTCACCATTCAACCGGAATCTATACTTCGGGCTAAAGCCCTACTACGAACTTTAATTAATTATCACCATTCAACCGAACATGATATTAATTAACCTTCGTAAGCTTCATCGGCAATTTTCAAGGCATCATCAATGATGGCAAACCCTTCTTCAAGCTGTTCTTCATTGATGCAAAGTGGCGGTGACATAAACACCCAGTTCCAGCGCACAAGACCGTGCAAACCAAGCTCCCGAAGACGGGCAGCCATTTTACCCATGACCACCATTTCGTGAGGTTTGGCATTCCAGGGAGCCATCGGTTCTCGTGTTTCTCGGTTCTTGACACACTCAATTACACCATACAGTCCCAAACTACGAACATCACCCACTGACAGATGTTTTGCCTTCATTTCCTGTAACTTTTCTGCCATCCGTATCCCCATAATTCGGCTGTTTTCGACCAGATTTTCTTCTTCATAAACCTTCATGGTTGCTAAAGCTGTAGCACAACCCATGGGATTACCGCTGAATGTTAGTCCACAGCCAAAGGGGTTGGTTTCAAAATAATCGGCAATATGCTGCCGTACTATGACTGCACCCATCGGAATATACCCACAGGTGAGTCCCTTCGCCATTGCCATAATATCGGGAACCACGCCATAATGCTCAATCGCAAACATTTTCCCCGTGCGACCAAAGCCTGCTATAACTTCGTCGCAAATGAGTAAGATGCCGTGCCGATCTGCATATGTTCGTAGCGCTTGCCAGTAACCATCAGGAGGAATAATACAACCATTGAAACCGGTAATAGTTTCCATCAGGATCGCTGCCACGTTTTCCGGTCCCTCAAACTCAATGGTTTGAATTACATGATCGATGTACACTTGGGGATTTCCTTCTGGTGCATAGCCAAATGGACAACGGTAGGCATAGGGGTCGTGAACTCGAACAATTCCACTAATAGTCGGTTCGTGAGCCAAGCGTCTGGGGTCTCCTCCGGCGATCGCTGCACCCAAGGTAGCACCATGGTAACTACGATATCGAGTGACAATTTTATGTCTACCTGTATACAGTCGTGCTATTTTTATAGCATTTTCAACCGCTTCAGCACCACTCAAAGTAAAGAAAGTTTTGCTTAGATCCGCTGGTGTAATTTCTGCTAACTTAGCCGCTGTTGCAGCACGAATTTCTGTAGCAGTACCTGGATGGGCAAACGCGAGTCGATCGGCTTGGTCTTTTATGGCTGCGATGATCTTGGGGTGGCTGTGGCCAATATTCATATTGACATACTGACTGGAAAAATCCAGGTAGCGCTTGCCGTCTTTATCCCAGAAGTAAACCCCCTCAGCACGATCCATGACAATAGGGTTTTGGATATTTTTCTGAGGGACCCAGGAAAAAAAGACGCGATCGCGATGGGTTTTAACAATTTCTTCAGCGTTCATGTTCTTTATTTGAAAATATGCAATAACTTATTGAACGTTAGGATTGAATCATTAGTTAGGAAATTACCGATTTTTCGTAGGTTGGGTTACGCTAGCGTAACCCAACAAAACTGTGTTCGGTTTCACGCACGTTCAACCCAATCTACTGGACTTGAAAAGATACAACAACTTATTGAACGTCAGGATTGAATCATTAGTTCGGAAATTACCGATTTCTTGTAGGTTGGGTTAGCGCTAGCGTAATCCAACAGAACTGTGTTCGGTTTCACGCACGTTCAACCCAACCTACTGCCGTGTCAAGCCTTAAATTGTATTAGGATGGAGCAACCTAGAAGACCTCTCCCCCAACCCCTCTCCTGCGAGGAGAGGGGAGAAATTCCCCCCTCTCCTCGCAGGAGAGGGGGTTAGGGGGTTAGGTTTTTTAACTCACATTTTCAAGCTTGACACGGCACTACTAGAATGACACAGCTAATTTTGTGCAAAATTGTAGTAGACTGACACACCTTAAATGGTGCAATAAATTTTTAGGAAAAGTCTGAATTTATTAGAGATTAAGTCATTTTTCTAATGCACAGTTTTAGATGTGTCAGTCCAGTAGGGTGTGTTAGACGGCTTAAATTCATACTATGAAAGTGATTTAGCAATCGGTCGTAACGCACCATTTTAGTTGTGTCAGTCCACTACTGGACTGTTTCAGCTAAAATAGTGCATTAGGCAGTAGGGGAGTAGAGGAGAAAGATTTTTGTTGGGTTTCACGTTGTTCAACCCAACCTACATCTATTGCAACTTTGTTGGGTTTCACGTTGTTCAACCCAACCTACAAGTAGAAATCTGTGAGTCAATGAAATAATTGGTTTCAGCTTATTCCTAATTCACATTAGACATCTGGTGATAATTAAAAATAAAATCAATTATCGTACAGAAATCATTAATTATTTCCCCCTACTCCCTACTCCCTACTCCCTACTCCCTCTTTTCCGGAGAGGTCTATTACTTATGGACGGCGAAAATGAAATAAACCCCAGGTAAACAGACCTTTTTCAGCCGACTCCACCCATTGATATAAGCCATTCTTAGAAGATTCTAAAAATTCTGGGGTACATTTTTTGCTAAGTTCATCGTAATGGGCAATTACTGAATCCCTCAATTTAGTGTAATGAAGCAGCAACTGATCGGATTTGTCGATTACCTTGATGGTTTCAAAACCAAGGCTTTCGGCTTTACTGTTATAGGAATGGAAAGAACCCAAACGCTCATGAAGAATATTAACCCGTTGGAGTGAATCCTTTAACACTCCATCTGGACAATCATCTGCTTGGAGAATATCCATGAACAGTAACTGTCCACCTGGTTTGAGTACCCGATAGGCTTCTTCTAGGACTCGATCTTGCCCATCTGTGTGAAACAGGGAATCCTGAGACCAAACTATATCGAAACTGCCATCGTCAAAAGGAATTTCTTTAAAATTGCCAAACACAATCTCAATCAAATTCTCAAGACCCTGTTCACGATTACGTCGCTCATTTTCCTGATTTTGTTCCTCGCTAATATTGAGACAAGTAACGTGGCAACCATATTTTTTAGCTAAATGTCGTGCTGCTGGTCCATATCCAGCACCAAGATCGAGGACTCGACAATCCGCATTGAGATTCTCTGCTTGTTCCGCCATCCATTCAGTGGTTTTGGCCATACCTTCGGCGATGGGGCGATCGGGATCGTCCTCATACATTCCTAAATTTAAGGTGTCGCTACCAATGGCAATTTCATATAAATAACGCGCATTTTCACTATTGTAATGGACTCTGGCGCGTTCTGTGGTTTGTTCAGAGTTTGCTGTTGTGGTCATAATATGCACCTATTTTTTTAGATGTACAAAAAATTCAGAGAAAGTCCTAGATTAGAGCAAGTTTTTGACAATGGAGAAAATCTATCTACTACTAGCTTAAAACCATACTATTAAACGCTGTCCTTAATTTAGAGCGACCAGCAAATAAGCTGGAGTTCACTTATGCTGGTCTTGACTTAGCCAACGTAGTCAGTTAAGACTTAATCTGCAACCTTTGAGAGACAATTCCTAAAAATGTCTAGGATTGGCTAGGTTTTTCAAAGGTGTTCAGCTTCAAGAGATTGCCAGACTTACAACTAGGGAAGTTAACTTTGAAGTTGGTATTGAGATTCGAGGGCAAACCTTTCCTCATTTTTGTCATAAATCGAATCGATTTGGGGATAAAGCTGACATAGCCGACTAACTTCATCTTGAACCTTTGCAATAGTATTGGCTGTAGGTTCGCCACTTAGCATTTGATCGATTAGATTGGCAAGACAATACATTTCCTCCGAACCTAATCCCCGTGTTGTGGCTGCCGATGTTCCGACCCGAATACCGCTGCATACGGTGGGCTTTTGGGAATCGTAGGGAAGTAGGTTTTTATTAACAGTAATCCTAACGCTAGCTAGGCGATCTTCGGCTTCCTTACCCGTGATACCTTGCTGAGTCAGGTCTAGAAGCATCAAATGGTTATCTGTGCCTCCAGAAACCAAGCGAAATCCCTTTTCCATCAATTCCTTTGCTAATATCTGGGAATTTTCAAGGTTTTGACGCTGATAGGCAACAAAGTTGGGAGACATGGCTTCTTTGAGCATCACAGCCTTGGCCGCGATCGCATGGACGTGAACGGCTCCTTGTACCCCAGGAAAGACTGCACTGTCAATCTTACGAGCAAATTCTGGTGCGGAATGTTCCCCTAGCAAAATTATGCCACTACGGGGTCCACGCATAGTTTTCTGAGTGCTAGTAGTGACAAAATGAGCGTAGGGAACTGGAGAAGGATGTAATCCAGCTGCAACTAATCCTGAGATATGGGCAATATCAGCTAATAAGTAGGCTCCGACTTCATCAGCAATTTCCCGAAAGCGTTGGAAATCAATGGTGCGGGGATAGGAACTCGCACCTGCAATAATTAATTTGGGGCGAATCTCTTTTGCTTGGGCAAGAATCCGATCGTAGTCCAGACGCTCGGTATCTGGAGCTACTTGATAAAAATGACAGTCATAAATCTTACCTGTCATGGTAAATTTTGCACCGTGGCTCAAATGTCCCCCATGACCGAGGTCCATTCCTAATATCCGATCGCCTGGTTTGAGGACAGTAAGGTAAACTGCATGATTTGCTTGGGAACCTGTGTAGGGTTCGAGATTGGCATGAGCAGCGCCAAATAATTCTTTAGCACGAGCGATCGCTAAGTTTTCCAACGTGTCAATATTCTCACAACCGCTAAAGTAGCGACGACCTGGATATCCTTCAGCTACCTTGTTTGTGAAAATTGAGCCAGTCGCTTCTAATACAGCACGACTAACATAGTTAGCAGAAGCAGTTAATTCAATGCTATTTTTTTGACGTTCATGTTCTTGATTAAGAATTGCAAAAACATCTGGATCTGATTCAAATAAAGGGTACTGCATGAAGTAAGGTCTACAATAAGTTAGACACCTCAGATTCTACCATTAGAGACTGTTTGTAAAATAAGTATTAAGAGAACATGCGAGTGACTAAAATCTAAAAGCGGTAATACTTCAAGAGATTGAAATTTGGTAGGTAGAGAAGTATTCAGTACATATATTCCTAGATTTTTAAGCGACAAATATTTGTCTTGATTTCTTCCTCCTTATTCCCTATTCCCTATTCCCTATTCCCTGTTCCCTGTTCCCTGTTCCCTGTTCCCTGTTCCCTATCTCCTTTTTATATTTCCTTTACAAACAATCTCTTAGAGCCATGAGTTTTGAATTCTGTAATATAACTAGATATTAATTTACACAACTTTTTAGTTTGGAGTAGTACCATTTCTCAAAAACTTTTCTACATTTTCTTAAGTAGGGGATTAGGGGAGAAGTAAACATAAGAATAATTAACATTAACTGAGCTGCTAATTAGCAAAAAGGTTTAATGCGTCTGTATTAATTAATAACTGAAGTGTTATACCGTTTCACTGAATTGAGAATTGAGAATTCCATATTTGATAGGCTAAAAACTTTGACAAGACAATAGTTTCAGGCAATTATTTGAAATTTAAAGTTGGAAACTATTTGTGGCATCCTTAAAGTGAATTGGTATTACATACTAGACATTGCAAACTTATGAAAATAACTATTACTAGCTAAGGGTTTCAGGTATATCAAGGTTATAAACTCTCCATTCCGAACTGTAGGTGCTTTCAACAATTAATAATTAATAATTATTGAAAAGAAGAAGATTGACTCAAAGGAAAATTTTTCTTTATTATCCCCTTAAAAGAAGAGGCTTTAAACCACAATTTTTCGGTAAGGCTTTTCCATTAATACTTTCAGTTTTGAAAACAAATATTTTTTTAGAATAACTTTGTATTCTCCAGTAAATAACAGTAAATAATTAGGCGTTGGTGAATCAAGCTATGAAACCTAAATTTTGCCAAATATAAAATGCTCAATGTTAATAGTTAGGCAATTAGAGACTGTTTGTAAAGGAAATATAAAAAGGATATAGGGAACAGGGAACAGGGAACAGGGAATAGGGAATAGGTATGGAGGGAGGAAGAAATCAAGACAACTATTTGTAAGTTAAAAATCTGGGAATATATGTACCTTTAAACCTCTGGTATCTAGGAAATTTCAATCTCTTGAAGTACTACCGCTTTTAGATTTTAGTCATTATTTGCTCTGTTAAGACTTATTTTACAAACAGTCTCTTAGCATTAATGTAAAATTAATACATAATCATAGCCAAAATCACCAACGCCAATAATTAATATGTAGTCTGGCGGTAAACCGCAACCACCAGCAGGAAATTATCGTTGCTATGAAACAAGTTAATTCCACTATTATCTTCTCCATTTCCAAGCTAAGAAAAGTTTATAATTGACAAAATAATTGATAATTCCTAATTCTTTGGGTTTCAAGCAAGCCCCTACTCATTGTAATTAATTGCCAATTACGAATTGCTTTAACCTAGATCGTTTTCTTTTGAAAAAAACTCAGCAATTACTTCAATCTTTCCAATTATATTGCTATTGAATTCTTCTAGTTCCTCAGCCGGAACCCAAAGTTCTTTATATATAGAACCACCTACAGTTTGAACTGGATATTTTTTAATAAACTCAGAATTTACAGCAAAGCGAGTAACAAAACCAGAACCACTGGCTTTAACATTCCAGTCTCTGGCTATTTGCGTCGCATATTCTTCATTAAGAACGGGATAAAAAATCGGCTGTTCTGGAAGTCTGGGGGGAAATTTCCGCCACAGGGATTTTTTAATTAAAGCTAATTCTTTCGGTCCAATAGGTCTATAAAGAATAGTCTTTTCTCTCATATAATTTCTTGTTTCCTCCACTTAATTCCTTTGATAAAAATCTCTCGTCTAAATAATACTTTTTTTCTCCTTTTATTGGTTTTCTTTGAGGAGTAGAGATTTTTCTGGCGACAGTTGTTTCGTTTAAGAAGTAGTGTCAGTCTAGTAGGATGTATTAATAAAAATGTAACGCACCACTCCTATCATAAAGGCCAAAAGTTATCAAGGCCATTCGGCAAAATTTATTAACATATCTTAATATATATTAAAGAAAAGTTTAGATTTTAAGGATATGGCCGTGACTGATAACCAAAAATCTCAATGGAAAGCCAGTAGACTGTTTCAGACCCTAGCCTATTTTGGGGTTATTCCCTTTATCGGTAGTTTTAAATGGTTACAAAAATTATTTGGAGAAAAGACACCGAAACCAACAAACACTTCAGAAGTTGTTTTAGTAGTTGGTGCTAATGGTGGAGTTGGTAAGCGAGTTGTACCTAGACTCCAGAAGCGGGGTTATCAAGTTCGATCGCTGGTTCGAGATGCCAAAAAAGCTCAAAAAGTTCTCGGTAAGAATGTTGAAATAGTAACTGCCGACATTACTAAACCTGAAACCCTCACCCCTGAGATATTCAAAGATGTTAGCAAAATCATCTGTTGTACAGGTACGCGAGTACAACCTGTAGAGGGAGATAACCCAAACCAGGAAAAATATTATCAAGGCATCAAATTTTTCATGCCAGAAGTTGTTGAAGACCCCCAACTCGTCGAATACGAAGGCATGAAAAATCTAGTAGCAGCAGCAAAACCACAACTACAACCAAGCAACAAAAAAATTCTGTTTGACTTCACAAACGCCACTCAAGACCTCAAACAAATCTGGGGTGCATTAGATGATGTTGTGATGGGTGGAGTCAGCGAAAGTTCGATCCGTCTCACAGACAGCGGTGCTGTTTTCTCCGGTAATGTCTCGACTGCCAACTCCGGCGGTTTTGTCTCTGTGCGTACCCGCAACTTCGACCCCCCAATGAATTTATTGGGATCTACTGGTATCGAACTCCGGGTCAAAGGAGATGGCAAACGTTATAAATTTTTCCTGCGCTGCGAAGACAAATGGGATGGGGTTGGTTATAGCTATTCTTTTGACACCGTTTACAATATCTGGACAACTATTCGCATTCCATTTAAAGATTTAACTCCAGTATTTCGTGCCAAAGTTGTTGAAAATGCTCAACCATTTAATCCGAGTCAAATTTATTCTTACCAATTAATGTTGAGTAAATTTGAATATAACCGAGAACTTAATCCTAAATTTGCACCAGGATTTTTTCAGTTAGAAGTTGAGTCTATTAAAACTTATGGTAGTGACGAATTACCTAAATTTGTTCTGGTTAGTTCGGCGGGTGTAACTCGTCCGGGGCGACCTGGTTTAAACTTAGATGAACAACCTCCAGCAGTGAAGTTTAATGACCAATTAAAAGGTTTATTAAACTGGAAATTAAAAGGAGAAGAAGTTATTCGTTCCAGTGGTATTCCTTACACAGTAATTCGACCTTGTGGGATGACTGAACAACCAGGGGGTCAAGCATTAATATTCGACCAAGGCGATAATATTAAAGGTATTGTTAGTCGGGATGATATTGCTGAACTTTGTGTCAAAGTTTTAGAAGAAAATAAGACTTGCAATACAACTTTTGAGGCAAAAGGAGATAAGGAAAATCAAGCAACTGCGGAAAATTGGCAGAAGTTATTTAATAGTTTAGAACCTGATAGTAAAAAGTTGCCTTTAACAGTTTAAATAGCTTTAAGCATTCAGCTATCAAATGTAGGTTGGTTTGATGGAGGAAACCCAACAAAAATAGTCTCACTCAAGTAGGGTGCGTTAATGAAAATGTAACGCACCACTTCTATAGTTAAAGTTCTTTTAGTTATCAGTTGTAATTAAAGTTCGTAGTAGGGCTTCAGCCCGAACTATAGATAGGGCTAAAGCCCTACTACAAGCAACAACTTTTTTATCGCTGATTATCAGGACATAATTTTATCAGTAAATAGGAAACTACTGTATATGATAAAATCTTAAATAATAGATAGATTAAGGAGAATAAAATAATGTCTAAAGGTTTTGGTGTATCTGATTCTGGTTCTAAGAAAAAGAAAAGTAAGTCAGGTAAATTTTTTTCAGAATTACCAGTAGTAAAAGAACTATTTGTAGTTATTAATTTGCCGAAAAATTTGGAAATAATTCCTCTGGATATAGAAATATCTTTTGATGAAATTGCATTATATAGCATGGTTAAGATTAAACCACACTTTATTGATGTAAAACCATTTTACCCGCAAGTACAATTCCTTTCTAAATTTGTTGAAACCAATTCTATATCCTGGTCATCTTTTATTTCTGATGCAGGTAAATTTGACGATCAATTTAAAACATTGCTTTTAGCTAAATATTTAACAATTCAAACTAAAAAGGTAAGGATTCAGGTGAGAGCGATCGCACTCTGGGTTTAATGAAGGGAAATACCAGAAATATTCCCTCCCTCGACAAAAAAACAAACTTAGGAT
>NZ_JBNHEP010000195.1:0-21913 GCF_050015995.1 Dapis brunnea BLCC-M229
TTCCCTCTCTCAACTAGGAAATTCCTAAAAGCACAACTACTTATATCATTCATTTTTGGTAGAATAGTTATAATTAGGCTCATAGTTGGGCAATAGCTCTAATACTAACTATTGTCAGGGCTAAAGCCCAACTACAAACAAAAAATTATAAGTAATTATCCGCAATTCGTAGCTCCCCCGGAAGGGGTACGTGATATTAGTATGGTAGGGTATTTAACACAAACCAGGTTTCTCTACTTAATTTATACAAATACTACCGAATTTGATATAATTTATAGCATAAATAAGTAGCTATTCAGTTAATATAACACTTCTTCAACAAATCTAATTCATCAAAAAAACTGAGAGTTGATAATAGCTGAATTTTTACTAATTTTCTACTAGAAATAATATTAATTACGATAATAAAAACTATCCAACTTATATCAAATCGTCTTGTTTTAGAGTCCCGTAATCCACCTGGTTTATAGGAAGTAGATATTAGTATAGTGGCGTATTTAATACAAACCCGCTGACTCTACTTTTTGATAACGATACTATAGCAATCCTGAATGATTTGTGAGAATTTTTATAATAGTTAAGATTGATGAAAAACCTTGAAAATTATGATTTGTGAGAATTTTTATAATAGTTAAGATTGACGAAAAACCTTGAAAATTATGACTCCTGACTTCTAATTACCACAAAAATATTACAATTGAAATAGGATTGCTATACCAGATTTAATATTATCCTTTCAAATCAAATAAATTATGTCTAATGAATCAATCTCCCAATCAAAATTGGACACAACTCCATAACCAAATACATCAAACATTACGTCAAAGAAAATTATTACCAGAAAATCAAAGAATATTAATCGCAGTATCCGGCGGTCAAGACTCACTATGTCTAACTAAATTACTATTAGACTTACAATCAAAATGGAATTGGTATTTAGCAGTTGCTCATTGTGACCATAAATGGCGATCCGACTCAGAAGCTAATGCTAATTATGTAAAAGAATTAGCCACAAATTGGCAACTTCCATGTTATATACAAACAGCAAATAAAGTCTATAAAAGTGAAGCAGAAGCCAGAAAATGGCGTTATCAAACCCTAAGTAAAATTGCTAATAAATCTAATTTTCAATACATTGTAACTGGCCATACAGCCAGCGATCGCGCAGAAACTCTCCTGTATAATCTAATTCGTGGTAGTGGCACTGATGGACTCCAAGCCCTAACCTGGCAACGTCCCCTGGCAGAAAATTTCTTCCCCTTACTGGTACGTCCTCTATTAGAAATTACTCGTACCCAAACAGGTAACTTTTGTCAAGAGCAAAAAATCCGAATTTGGGAAGATTCTACAAACCAAGATTTACGTTATGCTCGAAACCGTATTCGCCTGGA
Organism: Dapis brunnea BLCC-M229; assembly: GCF_050015995.1. Lineage (NCBI taxonomy): Bacteria > Bacillati > Cyanobacteriota > Cyanophyceae > Oscillatoriales > Microcoleaceae > Dapis > Dapis brunnea. Next base: position 1,392 of record NZ_JBNHEP010000195.1, read on the forward strand.
ATTATTTCCTATCCTACGCCAGTTTAACCCTCAAGCTGAATTAGCATTAGCACAAACAGCAGAAATACTCAGTGCTGAAGTCGAGTATTTTGAAAATGAAACAGAAAAGTTATTAAAGAAAGTCAAAAGAATAGATATAGATAATCTCAATATGTCTCAATTTGAGTATCAACGAGTCAGATATATCATTAATCGTTTAGTATTGCGTGAAGTTCCTCTAGCATTACAACGTAGAGTAATGAGACATATCCTACACAAAGTTTTACCCGAACGTCCTAACTTCAGTCATATTGAAAAACTAACAACTCTAATCAATGCTCCCAACCGTTCTCAAACAGACCCCTTTCCTGGAGGAGCGATCGCCAAAGTTCAACATCCCTGGATTATTTTGATATAATAACAGTTTCCAAAAATACTGCTACATTAACTTTTTTTGGGTAGTCCTGAATGGTAATGGTGAGGATATATGTTTTTTAATTTCTCCCACACTCCCCATCTCCCCATACCCCTATCCCCCGAAACTCCCGGTGCTTTTTTTACCATTACTATGCACCACCACCCTTTTTTTGTAGTTAAGCAAAACCTTAATCTTACCATACAGAAAAATTAAATAAAGAGCAAGGGTTGTTCCTACTCCCTACTCCCTACTCCCTCTTTCTTGAATTTAGTATAGTTTTCCAGTTAAGATTGAGACAAGGTTTTCTTGCCTTGAAAGAGTTTCAGTTCAAAAAGTGCTCCAGTCTTATTCAGAATGACTATATAAAAAATTACTACTCCTAAGTTAATCTTATTCAGGTTGCACAAGAATACTTTGGAGAACTTGCCCTAACTGAGCCACCTGTTCACCTATACCTTGTACTTGATTTACTCCACTTGCTACTTCTTCAAGTTGCTGTCTCAATTGTTCTAAATAACCTTCCAGAGGTAGAATTACTTCTTGATAAATAATCCCACTTCCACCCTCTATATTTGCCCTCTGCTTTTCCCTTAAACTCAACTCTAACTGCTCAATTTCATTTCTTTTAACTGCTAGTTGCTGAGTTTGGCCATTAACCATTTCTTCTTTTTGACTAATTTCGGCTTGTATTTGTTGAATTTCAGCTTCTAACTTTTGTAACTCTTCGGTCAATTGTTGTCTGTGAGTCGAAACTTGTAATACTATAGGCTTCAGGTCTATCTGATTCGACTCTTCTTGATCGGAAGAATTACCCAACCGACGCCAAAGAACCGCTTGATGCTGACTTAATATATCTTGTCTCTCCTTAAGATTTCTTTGAGAACCCACTAAAGATTCATTTAACATTCTGTAGCGGTCTTTCTCATCTGAAAGTTCTGAGTCCAAGTTAATTCTGTCATATTCACTAGCTTTGTCAATTCTTCTTTGTAAAGCATCCATTTCTTGCTGTTGTAATGCCAACTCCTCTTCCTGGTCTTTAACAAAACTCATATCTCTTTGCAAATCTTGTTGCAAACTTTGTACCAGTTCTTCTAACTCATGAAGAGACATTTTTTCCAAAGCTTCAACATCTACTTTATGAGTAGTACCATCATTATCCAATGCTGTGACTAGATTAGTCAGTTGCTCATAAAGTTGTGTCTGTGTGCCAATTTGTGCATTCAATACTTGACTATACTCTTGCTTACTTACCAGTAAAGTTTGTTGAACTCTCAATTCCGCGCTACTCTGGGCCAAGGATTCCCGATCTTGTCGCCATTCTATCCATTGGTTTTGGACATGATTAGCCAAACTCTCGATCTCTTCCTGCTGTGTATTAGAGGTTGTATTTGTTGTATTCTCCGACTGTTGTCTATGTTGCTCTAGAGTTTCCTGTTGAGTATTAACTATTTCTAAGGATTGACTTAACTTTTGTCCCAAAAAATTTGTCGGAGTTACGGCTTCAGTCAACCAAATCAATAAATCTTGAATATATTGAGATTGCTCCTCATCTAAAACTGCACCTTGAGCTAATTCTCCCTTATGTTGCTCAAACTCCTCTTGTTTCCTTTGTAATTCTAAACGCGCTGCTTCTAGTTCTGCTCGGTTTTGCCCTATCTGTTCCTGGAGTTGCTGAGATTCTTCTTGGGCTTGACTAATTTCCTGACGTTGCTCCTCCAACTTATCAATTTCAGCTTGCAGCTCTTCAAGTTGCTCCTCCTTAGCCTGTAATTCCATTTCTCGGCGATTCAGTTCTTGGGCTTGAAAAGTAAGAGATGCTTTCCATTGCTCAATTTCTTCCCATTGTGTCTTAGACTTCTCTTGGGAGCGAGAGAAATTTTGGAGAATTTTGACTAACTGACGTGCAGCATCTTGAATTTGCTGCACCTGCTTGTTATTATTCAAATCTACTAGCACCAATGCACCAGGAGAAAATTCCTTAGCTTCATCAGCCGGAATAACTTCTTCACCAGGTACAGCAGCCCAATTATGTTCGCCGCGCTGACAAGCTAGCAACTTCAAATCAGTTCTACCACCACCCAGACCACCAAAACCTGTTGGCCTTCTTTGTACTTCTGCTAAATACAGCACACTGTTATCCTCTTGAAGTATCTATACTAAAAGATTTATTTTCATAACTTATTATGTTACCACCGAAAGCAGCAACAATTACTATACTCATCTGAAATATCAGGAATGAGAAAATTATTTAACTTTGCTTCTAGGATGAATTTTACAAACAGGTAAATTTATTAAACTATGCTTTTCTTATTTTAACCAACATACTATATTTAACCAGTACCAAGTTACCTTTTTTTGACTTATAGGGAACTTAGGCAATAGTTATAAATGTTTCAATTAGAGTGTTTTATTCCTTATTTAGTTAGAGTTATTAAATTATAAGTATTCAGTTTTTTAATTAACTAGGGTACGCATCTAATGTTACACCAAGTCGAGCAAGGATTTTGAATTTCGAGGATGTGAGTAATCTCTAGCTTGTCAGTAAGTAAAGGAATAAAATCAGGGTTTTCCGGAGCATTCTGATAGGATAGCAATCCCATCTATCTACTTTAAGAACAAAACAATATTACTCAGGTAAGTAAGAAGATAAATCATAAAAGAGGGGGGCAATTAAACCGCATTCCAGAGTTGATGAAGTACAGTAGCAGTACCTTTAATACAAGTTTTTGAAGTATCGAATTAAGGTTTCATTTTTGCTTTTGCAAATCTACTATAATCACTGTACCACATTTACATAGAATAGGCTGTAAGTAGAGGGTGGTAAATTTTGTGCTTTATTGATCGTCAAATTGTCAATTAGTGAAAAATCACTTATATCAGTGGCTTGAGGCGTTTTATGGCTAAATATGTAACGTCTTTTTTTTAGCTCGATCTACTTAATTGTGTCACTTTATAGGTAAAGATATTGTTGATATACAAACATATAAACCAGAGTTTAAAAAGTCACATCAAATTTTTTCACCCCAATCAAACTTGACAATAAACAAATATTTGGTCTTAATTCAACCTATATTGAAGAATCAGAACAATTAGCCTCTGAAAAAAATAATCTTGAATATTTAATTTATAGTTGTCAAAAATAATGTGCAAATACGCAAATAAAGATTCAGATAAAATTTCTATAAGTTTAAGTTAATAATCTTGACTATTTGTGGAATAATGAAATTAAGAAGAGAAGCATTTACTTTATTGCTATAAAAACAAGTATTTATACCATTTATAAAAAGTAATGCTACACTTGGAGAGTGCCAAAATAACTATCAAAATAACAAATATAGCAATCCTATCTGATTTGTAAAATTTCTCCAGAAATATTCTTGCTGTATGTGAGTTTCAAGCAAATTACTGTTCACGAATGATTTAGGATTGCTATAGTATTAAATACTTAATATATATAGCGTTGCTCAAGTTAGTGAGGTGCAGTTGTTTGTCTTATTTTCTTATTCCCTGCTTCCCAAATTACTACTCCCTACTCCCTATTCCCTACTCCCTAAAACCAAGGAATGCGCGTACCTCACAACCATGGGAAATACTATAGGTATTTATAAATACAAATTCCAACTATAGCAAAGTTTTTGAGAATTGGTATGACCCCTCGTAAATTATCGAAAATAAATACTATTCTTAGGTAATTCCCCAATCCCAAGACTAAGCATCTCTAATAATACTGATAAAACTGTAGGTAACTAACTTTTTGTTAGTGGATTGGGGCAGCCTAGGATACCTACATAGAGATAGAAAAAGTAGTGATAGTAGAAGCTTTAATATTTTCAGAGATATCTACTATAGAAGTGAAGCAGGAGCAAAAAATTTAATGTCCAATAAGAAAAAATATTTCTTGGCATTGTAAGTCAAATAAACTACAACAATCCCATAGTATTTTTCCTCAATCTACTTTATAGTTATGATATAATTATCCTAACTAATGTAGAAATACCTTATGATATTTAAACACTCTATTCTGAAGCCATAGATGGTAAACTCAGAATATAATCTCGGTAATTGTGCCCAAAATGAAATTAATTCTCTCAAAGCATATTACAAGTTATTAAAATACTTGGTTATTGTTCACAAAACGATAAGGGATGTGAATCTTCCCTCTATATCTACATTTATCATCTAAAAGATTTATTTTACAAGCTGCATGCAGGGAAATTTAAGTGAAATTGATATCCGCAGCATCCTGCAACTTATAGACTTAGGTCAGCGAACTGGTGAATTGTTTGTTAAGGCCTACAGCTCATCAGTTGGCAGTAATATTGCTGAACCCCGACAGCACTTTCCCGCAGAACCATCTTGGTTTGTATTTTTTCTGAGTGGTCAGATTATCTACGCTACCCCAAGTGCAGGTAGTTTATCCCGTTTGAGAGACTACTTACGTCGCTACAAAGCAGATCGATATCTCGAGACAATTAAAGTTCCTTCTGTTGCGTCTGTCAATGCACCTGAGTATGGATATTTATGGGCTTTGCTGGAAAAGGGTATTCTCACACCAGCTCAGGGACGCAGCATTATCCATAATATGGTTCGTGAAACTCTATTTGATTTGCTAAGTCTCCGTCGAGGAGCATTTATATTTGAGCTTGGCCCAGCACTAACACCTCAGCTAACAACCTTAAAAGTCAGCTCATTATTGGCCAAAATTATCCAGCAGATACAAGAATGGAACCAATTTTCTCCTTACATTCATTCTGCTGAACAGTGTCCAGTAATTTCCGATCCAGTCCAATTAAAAAAAGCATTAAGGCCAAACATATATAATATTTTAAGTCATTGGTCAGATGGCCAGACATCAATGCAGCAAATAGCTAGATATCTAAACAGAGATGTGTTGACAGTAGCTAAGGCCATTTATCCTTTTGTGCAAAAAGGGATAGTGCAATTGCTTGACCAATGTTCAAAAACAACTATGGTCAAAAAACCAAAGTCATTGCAACGAGAAACAAAAATTCCGAAAGTAGTATGTATTGATGATGATTTAATTATTAGGGAAAAAGTTAAGTCAATTCTCAATGAAAATGGTTATGAGGCCAGTATTCTCAGCGATCCTCTCAAAGCATTAGGCGAAGTATTTCAAATTAAACCAGATTTAATTTTATGTGACATTGCTATGCCTGAACTAGATGGGTATGAGATTTGTGCAATGTTGCGTAACTCTACAGCATTTCGCCAGACACCTATTATTATGCTTACTGGGATAGAAGGATTTATCGATCGGGTTAAGGCCAGAATAGTTGGAGCCACACACTACTTGACTAAGCCTTTCGGAGAAAGTGAATTACTAATGTTGCTGGAAAAGTATATTGGACCAGGATTAGTAATAAACTCTCAAGTTGAGAGAATATTATCAAAAAATCCAGAAAATTAAGATAGTGTTGATCGAAGCAGATATCATAACAGTTTTCATCCTAGATAAACGACAGTGGGCAAAACAACCCCAAAGCGTTTTCTGACTCCCAACTCCCAAAGGATTTTGTGGTTACTAATTATGAAAAGGGCTGTAATACCAATTTAATAAATTTTTGCTACAAATATTTAGGGTGTTTTTGAGGAGGAGTGAGTCAGAATGAATAGTTTAAATACCATTTCTTATTATTGCTCTTCTCTGTTTATTCAAAAGGACATTTGATCGGGACTTACACAACGAAACTAATTGTAGTAGTTATATCTGGAATAATGACCAAATAATCCACCATATATAGCGGTACTGCGTAAGTCCTGTTAATGTAAAGTTTTTCTAATTTCAACCCCACCCGATCAAACAGGAGCTTTATAAAATTCTTTTGTTAATTATTAATTATTGAATTTTGTCTCCAGTATTGATTGATAGACCATTGACCTGAACTCTTTCTCTATGGCTGCTTCAGGCTTGGTTTCATACCATTGTCGTTGGTGACTCGACTCCCAACTGAGGAGAGAATTTAGATCGCTATCAATATATTAGAAAGTCGTCTGCTTCAGGGCAAGGCTTGAATCCAAATTTTTCGGTCAATAAAAATATTTCAAAATGTCAACAGACTTTATCTATACCCCTAAAATCAAAAAATAATAATACTAATCTGTGTTGCTATTGCTAAGGGGCTTTCAAACTGCCGAATGATTTTTGGTCAAGAGAAAATATAATATTATTTGAAAGACTATTGGCTACCAGCTAAATCTGGGCAAGTGGGCCATAAATCTTAAATGTTTAAAATTGGAGAAACTTATAGACAAAGTTTCTGGGCAAATTATATTGAGGATACTGACTAAACTAATCACCATATTTGTCAAATTAAAGTAACAATTAAAAGTATATGAGAAATAAATGTGTGATTTTATACATAGCTATTATGTTTAAGTCTTAGCTAGTTAGGTCATGCCTACAGCTAAACACTGAGCTAGTAAGTATATAAAAGTACCTAAAAGGATTAATATTGCTATCATAAAAGAGAGTTACTAGCCAGTATATTTAATCAAACAAATATCTATCAGTTGATCTAAATTAATTGATATAGGCCAAAAACCAAACATAGGAAATTTTAATCAATACCTATATTTTAACTATCAATAAATTTAAACCCAAGCTATCAGGTATAAAAAAATGAGCAAAGTTCTAGTTGTAGAAGATAGCGTTACCCAAAGAGAAATGATATCACAACTTCTTAAAAATAGTGGATTAGCAGTTACTGTTGCTAATGATGGAGTAGAAGCTTTGGGGCGACTAAAAAATACTAAACCCGATATAGTGGTATTAGATATTGTGATGCCAAGAATGAATGGCTATGAAGTCTGTAGGAGGATCAAATCCGATCCCAAAACCAAGAATATTCCAGTAGTAATGTGTTCTTCAAAGGGAGAGGAATTTGACCGTTACTGGGGCTTAAAGCAAGGCGCAGATGCCTACATTGCTAAACCATTCCAGCCCACAGAACTGGTAGGAACAGTTAAACAATTGTTAAGACGGTAAGTTTAAGAATCTATGGTAGGCAATGAAGAGTTTTTACCAGGCCAAGGTGCAGGAATCCAAGAATTAGACAATCCTGAAGGTGAACAACATTTGCGATTTTATTTACCTTCGGGTAATGAATTTGCTTTACTAGCAACAGATATTCGAGAAGTGATTTATAAATCTCCAGAAGGTATTACAGCTATTCCCAATGTCTCACCCTTACTTTTAGGCACAATAAATGTAAGGGGACGAGTGATTTGGGTAGCCGATCTAGCTCAATTCCTTGGAGACCCAATCCCAGTAAATACCGATCAACCTGAGATTAAAATAATTGCAGTAGAAGATCAAGACACTATATTAGGACTAGCAGTTGAACGGATTGTGGGAATGCAGTGGCTTGATGAAAAGAAGCTGAAAATGTCCACAGATGTTGCAGATGGTATGGCTCCCTTCTTACGAGGAGAGTGGATTTTTGATGATAAGGGAGAGCAGGTTCTCAGGTTACTGGATCAAGAAGCAATTATTCGCTCGGCTCGATGGGCAGCCTAAAAGGGACGTTTCGCTGTGCGACATGAAACGCATTTTTGTTATGCAACGTCCGTACAGTTGATAAGTCAACATAATTATTTGACTCAGTTAGTTTATATATAATACTTCTGAGTGAGGCTGATTCCCAATTCCTAAATTCCGTCAATGATAAAATCAAAAAACTAAAAATAAATATTATTATCTTGAGAGAGGGACAGCAAATGACATCATCCAGCACAGACTTTTTGCAAGATTATCAAAAGGTAGAAGATGCCTATAGTCAAGGCAACTACGAAGAAGCCGCAGCTTTAGTTTATAACTTAATTCAGGATTATCCAGAAGACCCTAGTTCTCGTCTGCTCTGTGGTCATATATATTGTTATGGACTTCATCAGTATGATGTAGCCAGAGAACAATATCAGTTAGTCTTAGACTTAAGTGATGATCCAGAACTGCTGAATTATGCTCAACAAGGTATGAGCGATAGCGAGCAATTTATTACAGATTATTCAGCTACTTTTAGTGAGTCTGAAGAAATGCTGGAAGATATTAACTTTGATGAGTATCAGAATGAACAGTCTATAGAAGAGGAAGTTTCTAATTATTCGGAAGCGATCGCAGACAAAAATAGTCTGGAATTAGATATAAAAGACCTAGAAAATATAACAGACCCAGAACTAATCCTCAATGAAAATAGTCTGGAATTAGATACAAAAGACCTAGAAAATATAACAGACCCAGAACTAATCCTCAATGAAAATAGTCTGGAATTAGATGCAAAAGACCTGGAAAATATAACAGACCCAGAACTAATCCTCAATGAAAATAGTCTAGAATTAACAGCAGAAAACTCCGCAGGAAATTTTGATTTTGGGAAATTAGAGCTAGAAGATATAGATGATTTAGAATTAATAGATCAAGATAATAATCCTTTCACAACGAATGGTAGTTCCCATAACCATAAAGATGAAGATTCAGGATATTTAGAAGATTTGCCAGAGTTGACGCAATTTGAAGATAATTTGACTACAGATTACCAAGAAATAACAAATCAGTTGCCAAGAGAAAATGGTAAAATATCCCTAAATGGAACAAAGCAAAAATCGCCAGATGATGCAGTTTTAAATGGTAAAAATAGTGAAACTATAGAAGAAATATCTGATTTTAGTTTAACTGCAGACCTGGATGAAATCTGGAAAAAACAACAAGAAGAATTATTAAAAGAAGAAGAAATATCTGAAAATCAAACATTAGAATATGAAGACATAACAAATAATAAAACCACTCAAAATATAGACCAAGATTATCAAAAAGAAGAGTTAGACTTAGAATCACTAAATGAGGACTTTGAGAACGTAATAGATGAAATCCTAGAGAGTTCTGGGGAAATGATTACTGGTGGAGCAAATAATATAATAGAAAATAGTAGACCTAATCTAGCCAAAGGGCAAGCAACAGAAAATGAAAATCTTAACCGTAATTTTTCTGATGTAGATGAAGCTACTTTGTTGATGGAAAGTAACAATAGCTTCAAGTGGGAAGAAGCAGAAAATGAATTAGGTGAAATAGGAGATGAATTATATAATGAATGGGAGAAAAGAGAAGATGCAGGTAAAAGAGTAGTGGAAGAACTGGATAGTTTTGAGATGAATGAATTTGATGAAGCAGAATTCAGCCAAGCTTTCCATCTGGATGAAGAAGAAAATATAGATAAAAAAGCCAATGGTTTTCTAGAAGATGATGAATTTGGTAATTTTGAGGACTATGGTTCCCTGACTGATGGAATAGAAATGCCAACTGATATGACTACTCCTGAGATGGGGGCAGTAGCATCAAACTTAGAAACAATGGATACAGGAATGGTTGTCGGAGCCACAACAGGAGCGTTGTTTGATAGTAGAACCGATCCTAGTGCGATTGATAGTGAAGAAGCTATACCAATAGATCATCAACTCCCAACATTTAGCAAAATTAAAGGGGAAGAAGTAGACACAAATGTAATGGTTGAACAAGGTGGGTTAGCGTTTTGGGAAAATGCTTCCCTATATACAAAACAACTATATACAGCGATAGGAACAGGGTTAGTATCTTTAATAGCAGTAGCTTTTGTCAGTAATATAGTCTCTTACAGAGCTTTGCAAGAGCAAAAAACAGAAGTAATTTCTGATTTGCGTAGCACTGGTTGGATAATGACAGGTATAGCAGGAGTAAGCAGCTTTTTAACTGCTTATAGTCTTGGCAAAATCACTACAAACCAAATAGAAAGAGCAAACAAAGATTTAAATACTCAATTCGATGTAATTTGTGATGGTAACTTAAAAGCTATAGCAACAGTGTATTCAGAAGATGAATTTGGTAAGCTTGCTGCCAAATTTAATCATATGGCTAAAGTAATCCAAGCAACTTACACGGATGCTCAAAGAAAAGCAGAAGAAAATGAACAGGCAAAAGAAGATTTACAACGGCAAGTAATTCGCTTATTAGATGATGTAGAAGGAGCAGCTCGTGGAGATTTGACCGTGAGTGCTGAAGTTACAGCAAATGTTTTAGGAGCAGTCGCAGATTCGTTTAACTTGATTATTCAAAATTTGCGGGAAATTGTTCATCAGGTTAAAGAAGCTGCTCAAAGGGTAAGTAGGGGTTCTATGGATAGTGCTACCTTTGCTCAAGGTTTATCTACAGACGCTTTGCGACAAGCAGAAGAGTTGGCGGCGACTCTGCAGTCTGTGCAAGTGATGACTGATGCTATTCAACGGGTGGCTGAAAACGCCCGCGAAACAGAAGATGTAGCTCGTTCAGCAGCAGCTTTAGCATTAAAAGGAGGGGAAACAGTAGACCGTACTGTAGCTGGTATTCTCCAAATCAGAGAAGGTGTAGCAGATGCAACTCGAAGAGTGAAACGTTTATCAGAATTTACCCAGGAAATCTCCAAGATTGTAGGTTCAATTTCTGCTATTGCTTCTCGCACAAACTTGTTGGCATTAAATGCTAGTATTGAGGCAGCTAGAGCAGGAGAAGCAGGTAAAGGATTTGCAGTGGTGGCAGATGAAGTCCGACAGTTGGCGGATAGATCGGCTAAAGAATCTAAGAATATAGAACATACAGTTATGCAAATCCAAACTGAGACAGGAGGAGTAATGACTGGAATGGAAGAAGCAACTCAGCACGTTATTAAAGGAACAGCTTTGGCAGAAGAGGCAAAGCAATCTCTAGAAGATATTGTTCAAGTTACAACAAGAATTGATGTATTAGTACGTTCTATTGCTGCAGATACAGTAGAACAAAATGAAGTAGCCCAATCAGTATCGAAAGTAATGCAGGCAGTAGAAATGACTGCTCAAGAAACTTCTCAAGAATCTCAACGAGTTTATAGTTCCCTCCAGAATTTAGTGGGTGTTGCTCGCGATTTGTTAACTTCAGTAGAGCGTTTCCGGGTAGATCCAGCAGAGTAATAAAGTAGAAATTGTTAGGAAATTATCAGCAGATTTTTTCATAGTTATGCCAACCATAATCAATAGTCAAAAAAAATTCTGTTGACTTTAGAACTATAAAAAATATGCAAACTGAACAAACACAAAAAATCATGGGCTATTTTATTGGGGAGGCAAAAGATCACCTCAATACGATAGAGCAAGGATTATTAAATTTAGAAGTCATTATAGAAGATCCAGAACTGTTAAGTGAATTATTTAGAGCAGCTCATTCTGTTAAAGGTGGAGCCGCTATGTTAGGAATTAATAGTATACGATACATCGCTTATAGATTAGAAAATAGTTTTAAAATTTTGCAAGAAACTGTAGTTGTTAAAGTAGATGAGAAATTAGAATCTTTATTTTTGAGTATTTTTGATATTTTACAAGATTTATTAGAACAACTTTCAAATTTCGGTTTGACAGAAAAAGAAGAAAAAATTACACTAGAAACAATAGAACCGATATTTATGGATTTAGAAGAATACCTGGATGATATAGTAGGAGAAAGTCGAGGCATATTTTCAGGAAAAATTCCCGAAGTAAGTAGTGGAAAAGAAAATTTTTTTAGGGTAGAAGTACCAGAAAAAATGCAAGAAATGTTAATTTTGTTTAAGCAACATGATGATGCAAATACAAGAAAGAATTTGAGAGAGGTAAGTGATTTTTTAGCAGACAAAGGCAAAGAATATAATGTATCATCAAATTGGAGGGAATTAATAGATGTAGTTAAAAAAGCGGTCAGTAATACGGAAAATACATACTATATCTTGGCTCATAATATAATTAAAAATTTGAAACAAGCTCAAGAATTGATTATCGACCATCGAGAGCAAGAAATAGTAATAGACGAAAATTTAAAATCCTTAGCAAAGGATGTTGAAAAAGACAATAAACATCATATAAAAATAGGTGAACTAGATATGTTAAATCAAACAAAAAATCAACTAAATAAAAATAATCTCAACCAGGAATTCGATAGACAAAATAACACAATAATTAATAATGAAGAGTCCATAGACGACTGGTTCAATAGCTTAGAAAGTACAGATGTAGATAATAATAATTATAACTTAATGGTAGAGAAAGAAAAAAAAGGTCCAGAAGTAGGAGCATCAGAACTAAATAGTTTAGCGGATTTATTTGAAGGAGAAACACCAGATTTAGATTCTAGTTGGGAAGAAGAAGAAATACTAGATAGAGGAAAATTAGAAGCAGATAAACTAAAAATATCTAAAATTAATAGTGATGATTCAGGTGACTTATCTGACTTATTGTTTGATGTTAATGAAGTGGCAAGATTACCAAATTTCCCTAACAAAAATGAATGGGATTTTGTGAATCCAGCCGATGAGGAATTCTCGGATTTATTTGATGAAATCGGAGAAAATGAACTACATAAAAATAGTAATTATAAAATACAAAATACTAATTCACAACAAGACAAAAGTAATCAAAGAAAACCCACAGCGGATTTATCCGATCTCTTTGGTGACTTAAATAATGGAGACTTATCAGAATTAGAGGATGTGAATGAGTCAGAAATTGACTGGCAGTTAGACATTGATTTAGAAGCAAATACTTCTGAAGGCAAAATCAACTCTACTCCCCAGAATAAAGTGGAAAAATCCCACTTGGATGAATTAGACTTGAGTGATTTATTAGCAATTCAAGATGTAGAGCAAGAGATACAAAGTGAGACAAAAGCAGAAAAATCTCAGCTCAACACAAACACTACAAATGATTTAACTTCTACAGGATCGGAGTTAGAAGCACTTTTTGAAGATTTAGAAGAAATACCAGTAGAATCAGAAGATTTGACATCTAGTCTGGAGGAATTATTCGATCAACAAGATGTAGACTCTTCAGACTCACAAAATTTAATCAATGTGGAGCAGTTAGACTGGCAAGATTTTACACAAAACGATAATAATGATTTGAATAGTTTATTAGACGATCAAAATCTAGACTTTACTAACCTATCACCAGAAAATACAGTTGGAAGTAATGACAAGACTCAAGAAAATAATGAAACTTCGGCAGATTTACAAGACCTATGGCCTACATTAGAAGAGCCAAAAGATCACAATGGAATTAATCAAAGTACAGATGAAACAGTAGATTTAGATAAGTTGCTAGATATAGTAACTGAAAAAACTTTTGTAGAGACACAACAAAGTAAACAATTAATAGTTAATAACCAAACAAAAATAGAAGATTATGAATTTATTGCTTTAGAAGCAATACTCAAAGCTGAAAAATCTGAAAATTACAATGTTTTTGTACAACTAGAAAAACTATTAAATGGTATAGAAATCAACTCGACATCTACAGCAAATACAGTAGTTGCAGACAAAAGTCCTACACAGGAAGTATCCGCAAGTATAACGAACAAGTCAGAAGAAGTAGAAGATACATTAGATAGGGAAGATAAATCCTCACAAAATTCTGATATAGATACCTCTAAATCAAATAAATCAAAAGTAGTTTCTACTGCTAATACTCCTCGCCGAAAATCTCGCCCTTTAGAACAAACAATTAAAGTACCTGCAAAGCAACTAGATAATCTTAGTAACTTGGTAGGTGAACTGGTAGTTAATCGTAATAGTTTAGAACAAGGTCAGGAACGAATGCGTCAGTTTCTAGATAACCTACTCCATCAGGTAATGCTACTCAGTGATGCTGGACAAAGAATGCACGACTTATACGAAAAAACTCTTTTAGAAAGAGCAATTTGGGACAGTCGTCATGGACATCGGTCTAGCAATACCTCTCATATACCAGATACAGAAAATGAAAGTAATACTGGAAAAAGAAAGTTTGATGACTCTCTCGATCTCGATCGGGTAGAAAACTTCACTCCTTTCCACTTATTAGCTCAGGAAACTATTGAATATATTGTCAGAGTACGAGAGTCTGCCTCTGATATAGAATTTTTGGTTGATGATGCAGAACAAGTAACTCGTCAACTACGACAGGTGACAACTCAACTACAAGAAGGGTTTACAAGGTCGAGGATGATACCTTTTTCTCAAACGGTACAACTGTTACCTCGTGCTGTACGAGACATTTCTATGGAGTGTGGTAAGGAGGTAGAACTACAGGTAGAAGGGAAAGAAACTTTGATTGACAAAATGATTCAGGATAAGCTTTCTGACCCGATGAAACATTTAATGAATAATGCTATAACTCATGGGGTTGAAACACCCCAAGAACGTCTAAGTGCAGGTAAGTCTCCCAAGGGTAGGATCACAATTCGTGCTTTTCACCAAGGGAATCAGACGGTTATTTCGGTTGCAGATGATGGGGCGGGAATTGATCCGGAAAAAGTGAAGAATAAAGCGGTCAAAAAAGGTGTGATTACTCAAAAACAAGCTCAAGGAATGTCTGACCTGGATGTTTATGACTTACTCTTTCATCCTGGTTTTAGTACCAAAGATAAAGCTGATAATTTTTCAGGTCGCGGAGTAGGGTTAGATGTGGTGAAGACTAATTTGACAGAGATTCGAGGTACTATTACTATTGATTCGACTATTGGCAAGGGTACAATATTTACAATTCGCTTACCACTGACTTTAAGTATCTCGAAAGCATTGTGTTGTATTAGCGATCGCTCCAGGATTGCTTTCCCTATGGATGGGGTAGAAGATATGGTGAAAGTTGCTCAGAATGAGGTAAAAACAGGAGAAGATGGGCAGAACTACATAGAATGGCGCGGTGCAAAGTTGCCTTTCCGTCACTTGCGAGAGTTACTGGTATATAATCGTCATCTCCGCCGAGGTAATGTTTATGGTATAAATGCTGAAGAGGATATGATTTCAATTGTGGTTTTGCGTTCTGCTTCAGTAGGTATATTTTTGGCGGTGCAAGTCGATCAGGTTTTAGAACAACAGGAAATTGTAATTAAACAATTAGAAGGTCCTGTACCTAAACCTGTAGGTATTACAGGTGCAACTGTTTTAGGGGATGGTAAAATTGTGGCGATCGCAGATGTTATTGAGTTAATTAATCTAGCAACAGGAAGACAGCGCCGAGATGAAGGTAATATTTGGTCACCTAGCAGTCAAGATACTTTATCTTTACCTACAGATCACAAGAGTGAGTCAACGGTATTAATTGTGGATGACTCAATTACAGTGCGTGAGTTGTTATCAATGACATTTAGTAAAGCTGGTTATCGAGTTGAACAAGCAAGGGATGGTAAGGATGCTTGGGAAAAACTGCGTGCTGGTTTACCTTGTGATTTGGTGTTCTGTGATATTGAAATGCCTCGGATGGATGGTTTTGAGTTATTATCTCGGATGCAAAAAGATTCTAATTTGAAGATATTACCTGTGGCAATGTTGACATCTCGCGGTGCAAAAAAACACATGGAAATGGCTTTTGAGTTAGGCGCCAAGGGTTATTTCACTAAACCATATATAGAAGATAAGTTATTAGAGGGTGCAGTTAGTATACTTGAAGGTAAAATCGTTGGAGATGTTGTTAATGCATAATTTGGAAGGCTGAATAACTAATTTGATCTAATACCAATTTGGTCAATATTTACTACAAATTCCTAGCGTTGCTGAATAAAAGTATAATTTTACAGGACTCATGAGTAGAAGTCAGGAGTCAGAAGGATCGAGTCAGGAGCTAGAAAGGAGCTTTTTCAGCACCAGTTAGAGGGGAAATAGGTCTGAAAATCACATTATAAATTTAGGAATTTCATACCGTGTTTCAGCCACGCCAAATTCCTAATATCATGTCCGACAAATTAACCATAATTCCTAACTCATAAATCTAGATTCCCTACCTTCTTGGTCTCCAAACCATGACAGAGTGATACTAAATCCGGTTTTAGTAGGAGCTTTATCATAAACTCAAAGTAACCTGAAAAAACTCTATGCCGAAAAAAGCCTATTTAGCTTCCTATTTGAGTAGTTATCAACTGAAAAAGAAGTATCTCAAAAGTCAAGCCTCTGTGGAATCAAGACGATGAAAATTACTATAGACATAGGCGTAAAAATCCAAAATAAAATCAATTATTATCCATAAATTATCAATTACTCCCCTCCTGGGAGGGGTTAGGGGTGGGTTAAGTGTTCCCAGTTAAGTGTTCCCTGTTCCCTCTTTTCTGGAGATGTCTTCTGGGAAATATCTCTAGGGTGCAATATTTTTAACAATACCTTTCGCTGCGCGATATAAAACGTACTAGTGTTGCGGAGCAAATCGCCGTAGGATTAAATTATATCATGTCCGCTTCATTAATGATAAAAAAATTTTTCTTCCCAAACCTTCTTTCTTCCTCCTGACTCCTGACTCCTGACTCCTGACTCCTCCCTAATTATTTATCACTGTTCATCCGGACATGATATTATACAGAACTACGCAAATAGATTAGGATATTTATAAATGCTCAAACTCAGTCAGAGATTACTTTTAACTTTTAACTTTTAACTTTTGACTTTTGAGTTGCGCGTAGAGCTATAGCTATGCCAGACGAAGAGTAATTAGTTACAATACTGAAGGCGAAAAGGGAATCAAAAATCGAGCTGGTTTTAACAGAGGTAATAAAAGAGGAAAAAACCTATATTAAATGAACAACAACTACAAAAACTAGCGTTAAATTTAAGAGAAAAATTTTCTAATAGTAGGTATTTGGAAATGCCCAAAAGTAGCTCGTTGCATTGAAAAAGAAACAGGAGTAGACAGACTTTGGAATCAAAGGGGGTGGGATTATTTAAAAAAGCTCAGATATTCCTGGCAGAAACCAAGGCCCAAACATTAAAAAGGAGATGAAAAACAACAACTTGAATTCAAAGAAAACTTTCTTAGATTAAAGGATATTAGAAATATTTGGTGAATAATCGTAATCAGGCAATTTTTTTTATACCTAATTAAACAGACATGATATGACTTGACTTGACAAAAACCAACGTTATCAGAAATAATAGTTAATTGTGTGTCTAAATCCTGCTCGGACCAGGTTCAGACATAGTAAAAGCTGGTAAAGCAAGAAAGGCATTTGCCTATCTCAAGTAACGAAATTACCACTCAAGGTATGAGTTTCAGAACCAGCTACCTGTACGGCAACCCCATAACACAAATTAATGAGTTACGCAATTATTGAAACAGGCGGAAAACAACTAAGAGTAGAACCAGGTCGCTTTTACGATATCGACCTTCTACCCGCAGCAGAGGGAGATCAAATTTCCCTTGAGAATGTGCTTCTAGTTCAACATGATGGTGATGTTCATATTGGTCAACCCCATGTAGAAGGTGCCCTTGTAGAAGGCACCGTTATGAGACATTTGCGGGGCAAAAAGATTATTGTCTACAAAATGCGGCCTAAAAAGAAGACTCGTAAAAAAAGAGGACATCGCCAAGAACTTACCCGCCTAATGATTGACTCGATAAGTCTTAATGGCAAATTATTGACAGCGGAACCTCAAACTTCTGCTACAGAAGTAATCCCAGTATCAACTGAGACCGTTACTGAAACTACAACGGAACCTACAGAAGTTAGTAGTCCTGTAGAAACTGTAGAAACTATCGACGCTCAAATTCCAGAGACTACAGCAGAAGTTGAAACTGCATCTGAAGAAAAACCAGAAAATTAGGCAGAATAGTTACAGCAGTCATTTATAAATAGTAAAATTCGGAGGAAATTATGGCCCATAAAAAAGGTACTGGTAGTACCCGCAACGGTCGTGACTCTAACGCCCAGAGATTAGGTGTTAAACGTTATGGTGGTCAAGTTGTTAAAGCAGGTAATATTCTTGTCAGACAACGTGGTAGTAAGTTCCATGCAGGCAATAATGTTGGTGTCGGTAGTGACTATACTTTATTTGCTTTAGTTGAAGGTGTCGTAACTTTTGAAAGAAAAGGTAAAAGTCGGAAAAAAGTTAGCGTTTATCCTGTAGCTCAAGAAGCTAATGTTGCTTTAGCTGAAGCTTAAATCATTTTAACTTAAGCTAGCCAAGAAATCCCGTGACCTCTAATATCATGTTCGGTAGAACAGTTATAATTAGGCTCGTAGTTGTGCAAGATCCCTAATACTAAGTATTGTAAGGGTTCTTGCACAACTACAAACAACAACTTTATTATAACCCATATTCCGCTTTATTATAACCCATATTCCGCACGTCAAGTTGTAATATTAAAAGTAGTATAAAAAATGGTAGCGCGGGTTCGTATTTATACTCTATAAATCCTATTCATTGACCTTTCTCAGGAGTCAGATTCTCAGGAAAATATTAAGCATAAATACTCAATTACTTACTCCTATTGACCACTTTAATTGCCTCCTGTTTCCTGTCTCCTGTCTTCTGTCTCCGTTTTTCATGCTACATTTTGTCGTGCGGAATGTAGGTTATAAGTAATTATCCGAATTATAAGTAATTATCCGAACATGATATAAGAAATGTTTTGCTGCACGACATCAAAGGAGTCGTTTGGGAATTGTAATTTCTGAAACCTTTGTAGAGACCTTTTATATAAGGTCTCTACATTATTTTTTGGAGAGATATTTTGATCAAATTTAGCAGTTGAAGCAAAGGTTAGGAGGTTAACTTAACAGCATAATCAACTATACGAAAATTTTCTATTGTTCCTTCTGACTTTCTGACTCGGTTTTGAATGGGAAACCAATAATGTTCTATTTTATTTAAGTCAGGAGAATATGGTGGTCAATATTCAATTTCACAATCCACTAATTCTATTAATTCTCTAATTTTAGGGGTATGTTACAACTTGCATTGTCTAATATTACGAGCTTGTCCTGTTTTTAATTCTGGCAACAATTTTTTTTTTACCATTTTTCAAAAAACACAGGGTTACCGAATAATTAATAATTAATAATTAATAATTATTAATTAAATTCAGGTTAAAAGCCTTTCCTTTCAAGGGGAAAAAGCGGTTGTTTGCGTTAATGTTTCGGCTGTCGCCGACATGAAAAGCGTTAGCGTTAGCGTTAGCGAAGCTCCTCTGTAAGAGGCAGCTCCTCTGTAAGAGGCAGCTCCTCTGCAAGAGGCAGCTCCTCTGTTAGCGCAGCTCCTCCGAAGGAGGCAAGAGGCAGCATGACCTAGGATGGGATGCTGAGGAAACCTAGCCAGATCCAATCACCAATGCGAGAAAAGTGCTAGGATATTTCCTGATATTCAATTCCGTTACAGTTTTAACCAGAGGTAATTATCCATTATCCATTATCCATTATCCATTATCCATTATCCATTAATGGAAAGAGCCTTCGGTCCGTCAATAGAGCAACTAATTTTCCCGTAAGGATTCAGGTGAGAGCGATATAGCTGCCGCACTTGCTCCGCCAACGCTTAACAGGTCTTGGTCTATAACTTCAGGAAATCTGGTACAGGTTGACAAAACATCAAACTAGGCTAAACTAAGGACATGAGTGAGTCAGTACCACCCCTAAGTCTGGAAAACCTTAACCAGTATGTCAAAGAAAGAACTGGTGAGGATGCTATGGGCTCCACAAAAAGCGATCGAAAAACAGAATGCGAGAAATTGAGAAATTAAGAATTAGTAGAGATTTAGACAGCAAAAGTTTCTCCAAACCACCATCAACAGAGCGTCAGGATTCAGGTCAAAGCGATATAGCTGCCGCACTTGCTCCGCCAACGCTATTGAATGATTCAGGTATCAGATGTAGGAATTAGAGAAATAGCTGATAACTCAGAGGATGGAGAGATCGCCTTTAAAGACTCCTCAAAGAAATCAATCACTGAACGTCCCTGACGACGACAGGTTTGGACCACACTCAGTAAATTAGCTGTGTGTTGAAATCTTTCCATGCTTCTGGAGCCACCACTTACCTTTCTTTTGGTGATTGCCAAGCGTAATGAACGTTCTGCTAGATTATTATCAGGTGGTATCTCTGGGTGAGATAGAAAATACCACCATTGATCGGCTTTGAGCTTGAGACTGTGTAACAATTTTCCGGCCTCATAACCTGCTTTGTTGCTCCATTGTTTGAGGGTTAACTCTACCCTATGTTTAAATTTAACAGCCCAGTGACCATAAACATCACGCTCTTGATTTTGTTGCCATTGACTATAATGACGAAATCCCTCATCAATTAAGTCTTTAAAAGCTTTCCCAATTTTTGACTGTCTATTTTTAGCGATCGCCTGTTTTTGAT